>JAGRAT010000610.1 GCA_020434495.1 Bdellovibrionales bacterium
TAGACCAGCGAAAGGCGCATCAACCTCATTATTTTCAAATGGCGTGTCGTCTGTTTCAGTCTCCTCACTCTCACCGCGCACGCTTGTGAGATAAATATCCGCAGGAAGCGCCACATAAAATTCTTCTTTCATTACAGTCTGGTCGTACAGAGCACGCAACACGGCATTTTGCCTCATGGAGCTAGCGATGGTTTGATGAATCCCCGCTCCTCGCGCTTCACTAAGATCGAGATGAGAGTTTGCTATAGCACCGCCAAAAAATCGAAAGTTCTGTTCCGTCGATTTAAAAGGATCGTAATAGTCAATCTCGATAGGTTCTGAAATCTCTTCATGAACGACAGTCCTTGTGCGATCCTCATTGATACTATGCAAATGAGCATCTGCGGTGCTCCGCGAGCCTATTTTATGCAAGAGTAAGATACCCCCATTAGGATCAAGTCGTTGGTAAGGGTGCGGTTCGTTGCTCACAATTCGAACCGGCGTTTCAAGACGCTTTACGGTATCCATAAATCGAGCAAGCTTTGAAAACTCAACAGGCCCGACAGCACTCGCTAATCCACGAACGTTCCGCAAATAGTTTAGAAAATAGCTGGAGTCAGACTGCATGAAATCATCGAGTACCTCAGCAGCATAAGTAATTGCACCACGGGAGTCATTCGCACTTCCTTTGACTAATGATTTTTTTTCAAGTTCAGTAACGAGATACTCTGCCATTCCGTTGTGACCTACAAGCCACTCGGCAGTGATACAGACGTCTTTAAATGTAGCATTTTGGTCCGCGGTTTCCAGAAAATCTCTTAAAAAGAGGAAACCATTGGACTCTTTCGGCACTGTTTGGAGAGGGATATATGGTTCGAATCCCGTATACTCATCACCGAAGAAATGACTAGAAGTAAGGACGAGATTCCGCTCTTTTGGCTTGCCAAGCTCAGATAATATCGTCTCGATTGGATTCTCCCATACGTACTTCAACTCAGGATAAGCTTGCGGGTCAACTAAAGTCCGAATTTCGAGATACAACTTCAGTTTCTCTCTTACGGCCAGAGCTTCACCCACTATGGATTCAGTTGAAAGCTCGGTATTTGGTTCACTTAGCACTTCTAGAGCTTCTGCATACAGTTCAGGATTCTCGTATATAAAATCGTCGGTAAACCTTGGTTCCTCATCTTTCATTCTACAAAGAATGGCTTGCAAATCCTCCAGGGATCCCTTTGCCCCAACTGCTTGCAACGAAGCCGCAAAATCAATTGCGATTTTACTAGTAATGATATCAGAATTCAGAGAGCATAATCGCAATTCCATACAGTCAAGTGCAACTTGCTTCAAAGAGCTTTCGGCTTGCCCAGTACGATGTAAACAATCAACAAGAGATACGATCAGGCTCAATTCGACCAGCGCGTTCTGATCATCGTATTCCTGGTCTCCCTCCATATACCGAGGAGGTAGATTCGAAGCCCAAAAGGTAGATGCGAGTACTTCGGTACAAAGTAGTCGAAAGCGGTCGTTATCGAGCTCTCTTTCCAAGCGCGGCATCATTAAGGCGAGTTCGACTGTTGTAAGTTTTTCAATGTCCAACCCTGGAAGATGACGCCTTTGACTCAAGCAGGCAGGAGGCAAGCTCGAATCTTCAAATTCCTCCAAATTCTCAATGCAATATACAGACTGAGCTTTTGCAACAGTTTGACTTACAAGTTCCTCAGACGGCGGTTTAAGCGCATCGAGCAAATCTCCTACTTTAG
>JAGRAT010000611.1 GCA_020434495.1 Bdellovibrionales bacterium
CGATAAGGGAATTTTTCTACTCGTGAGGACCTCAAACCCCGATGCGGCAGAGTTACAGGACTCAAAGAACGGCGAGGGTGAAACGTTAAGTGAAAGAGTCGCGCGATTTATCCGAGAGAATGAATCTTCCCTCCTGGGTGAGTGCGGCATTTCAGCCCTCGGTGCCGTGGTTGGTGCGACTCGCCCAGAGGAGGCAAAGGCTCTTAGAAAATTAATGCCAAAGAGCCTCTTCCTCGTTCCCGGATTCGGGGCCCAGGGAGGCGGAGCCGCGGATGCTCTCGCTGGAGCAATCTCTGGGTCAGGTGTCTCAAAACGAGGGGTGATTATTAATAGTTCGCGCGGAATTTTTGCTCTAGAGGACATGAACTCTCTTTCGAAGGAAGAATTCCAGTCGCAGATTGCTAAACGGGCAGAGGAGCAGAAGATCGCTCTAGCTAAGTAATACTGGTGCCACGACGTTTTCTCCTTAGCCTGTTTTCAAGAGTAGCGTCTGGGTTTTGGGGTTCTCGAATGACCGATTCTTCCTCCTGTTCAGCTTTCTCCTCCCCCGTAAAAACTGACGCATTCTTTAGTGGCCTAACAGCTTCCCTCTTAAGCTCCACAAGAAGCCGGAGCGCTTCTTCTGGTGTGAGAAACTCTCCAAAACTAAAATTCCCTCGTCGGTTCATATCGGGCTGAATGCTGAGCTTTTGAAGCCATTCACGCTGCATGAACTCATCGTGCCCATCAAAGCCTTCGACTGAAACACCGATCTGCCGACTTGCACCCTTCTTATCCTTAGCAGGATCCACATAAACGAAGGTAAATTTCTTATCGAGAAATTCAAGAGTCATTCTTTGGTGATCGTCACCATCCTTAGCAATATCCGGTTTAGCCATATCTCTAAAAAATGGATTTTCGCGGTCAGATGCTAAATTCACAAAATCACCGCAAGTCTTAAGATTTGAGCGCGGCTTATCTATGACGTACTTCTTAGATGCTTTGCCAAACATCTCCTTCATCTCGTCATCCATCAATGTCGTTTCATCGTAAATGACATCCTTGAAGACTTTCGAAAGAATACCCATGATGTTCTTTTGCTGAGCCTCTCCTTCTTTAAAGATATCAAGCAGATCTTTCATAGTCATAGGACGACCATCAACGACAATTCTCACATTGCGAAGATCCGCACCCCTCAGATCCAAGCCACAAAGCTTAGAATCTTCGGTAATATATGCGCCGTTGAGGTTCGCATCACGAAGGCTCTTAAACTTGCGCCAATCACAACTCTCTATATATGCCTCCTGAGCAGAGAGGCGATGACCACTACAGGTCCCCTTGGCGTTAAAATTCTTTAAATAGGCTCCACGAAACGATACGTCATTCATGCTCACATCGTGAACTGTGGTGTCCTTAATATCGCAGTAACTGAAATTTGCTCCGTCAAGATTTCTAGATACCACACGATGATGACCGGCAGAATTTAGACTCTTTTTTCCTATCACTCCGCGAACATCGTCGCAGTCGAGATTCATTACTTCTGCAAGTTCTCTCTGCAAATCAATAGATAAATCGCCAAATTGCTCTGGCCTAAAATCAGGATTGTCCGGTTGAATCGCGTTCGGGTGTCTTTCGCGAATAGTTGGATCTACCGTCCCTTCAACCCCAAATCTCTCAGTACCTACCCGCACCGGCGGTCTGTCTACTGTAGCCATTGGCATCTCTTTATACTCCTAGGTTCGTCTCATAAG
>JAGRAT010000612.1 GCA_020434495.1 Bdellovibrionales bacterium
TC
The DNA here is from genome assembly GCA_020434495.1 of Bdellovibrionales bacterium. Taxonomy (GTDB): domain Bacteria; phylum Bdellovibrionota_C; class UBA2361; order UBA2361; family RFPC01; genus RFPC01. The sequence continues at coordinate 3 of JAGRAT010000612.1, forward strand.
CTTCTGCGTTAGACTCCCGGAATAAGATTCCCGAATTCAGCATAAACCTGCACGGAATTTGCCCCCGTTGGATTTGCAAGACTATACGCTCCGGGGGCAAACCACATATGACCTTGCCCCGGGCTAGTATCGTAGAGGTAAGAGAGACCGTAATCGGTGACGAACTGGAGGATGTTTTCTCCTCCAACAACCGATTCTTCCCAAGTTTGAGTTCCCTGGACAGCTGTTACATGAAATAGGAGATTTCCATAATTCAACCCTTCAAATCCAAGCACATTGGCAGCCGTACTATTTTGCCACTTCGGGTCATGGATTCGAACAGCAAGGTCGGCTCCAACTAAAGTTGCTGCGATACGATGGGCAAAGTGATCTATCCCTATCTTTGCTGAAGAAGGATACGACACGAGGGTGTTCGTCAGCGCAGTCACAGTACCTCCGGAGAGCTGAATGGAGGTTGGCGTAAATGACGTTGCAATAGTTGCTCGACAAGAGGTACGAAACGCGGAAGCACCAACACCAACGTGGACGGCCACGACCTCAAATCCCGTTTGCGTTTTAAAGACTTCAAAGAGAACCTTCTTTCTGAGGGTTTGACTTCCCCCGAACCCGACCTGATTAGTACAATTACCAACGGCGAAGGAGCTCGCACCATCTACCTTCACATCTGCAAACCCAAACTGATCGATAACGAACTGCGCAGTATGGCTTTCTGTATTTCCGCCTCCGTCACTCAAAACCACTGGAATGGTGGCGTCAATTCGACCTACGGGATTAAGATCCATGGCAATTGAAGTACCGTCAATGTTCGCACCATCAGAGCTATCGTAAGTGACGAGTGCAGCTACTTGTCCCGCGAGAAAGGGGATATCTTCATCGAAGTAGAGAACTCCTGGAGCTTCGCTCGCTGGAGGAGCTCCAGGAGCAAGCACGGCGCTTGAAATTCCGCAGAGACCAAGCAAAGAGACAACCGACACCACAACAATACCACCGGCAAACTTCAACGAGCCTTTCATAAAAACCTCTATTGGATGTACGGGGAGAAGAAATTGAGAGGCAGGATGGTGGCGGTACTATTGTGCAGGTACCCCCTCTAGCACAAACAACACCCACACCCCGATGAACCACGCCGAGAAACTCGGCCATCAATACCGTTTTGGCAATTGGCATTCGACATGTAGCACGAAATTTAACAATGCGGAAACGAGAGCTTGTCCCGGCTACTGAGCGGAGACATCATCCCGTGGACGTTCAACTTTTCCAAGGGTCGCCCGGAGATAATCTCGATTCATCTGACCGATATACTTGATGCTAATAGATTTTGGGCATGCTTCCTGACACTCACCAAAGTTCGTGCACGAACCAAAAAGCTCATCATCCATCTGTTTTACCATCTTCTTCACCCGCTCGTATCGCTCCGCACTTCCTTGCGGAAGAGCTGCCAGATGAGAGATCTTCGCAGAGGTGAATAGACTTGCCGAACCGTTTGGACAAGCAGCGACACATGCTCCACACCCTATGCACTCAGCGGCGTCCATCGCACGATCGGCATCAGGCTTCGCAATCGGGATAGAGTTCGCATCTGGAGCGGATCCAGTACGAACACTAATGTATCCACCCGCCTGAATAATACGATCGAGCGCGCCCCTATCAACCATGAGGTCTTTAACTACCGGGAACGCTGTGGCTCGCCACGGCTCAATGAAGATGGTATCTCCATCCTG
>JAGRAT010000613.1 GCA_020434495.1 Bdellovibrionales bacterium
CGATAAAACAGCGCTTGTTTTTCACCCTTGTCGGAAATAGGTTAAGCCGCTTTACTAGAGGGAGGATTCAGTCGCTCGATGATTTTTATGAGAGCGGGATTTTGCTGCGACTCGCAATAGCTATGAAGAGTAAGGTAAAGCACATTGTTGGCCTTGATATTGGAACGTCGTTCGTTCGGGTTGCGGTCGTTGAGCAAGGGATTAGTGGGAACTTGCGGTTGCTCGGTTTAGGTGAAGTTCCCTCTCGTGGGCTGAGAAAGGGTGTGGTCATTAATATTGAGGCCACCGTATCTGCTATCTCGGAAGCGATTGAGCAGGCAGAAACGATGGCCGGCGTTCATGTGAGCTCGGTGTTCGCTTCAATTTCCGGAGCCCATCTTCGTGGTTTTAGTAGTAATGGAATCGTTGGAATTCGTGGGAAAGAAGTGACCTTGCACGACATCGAGAAGGTTATGGAGGCCGCGAAAGCAGTTGCGATCCCGTCGGATCGTGAAGTGCTTCATGTGATGCCTCAAGAGTTTATTATCGATGATCAGGATGGAATCCGGGAACCTGTGGGTATGGCGGGAGTTCGTCTTGAGGCTCGTGTTCATATGGTAACTGGCGCCATTGCCAGTGCACAAAATGTGGTGAAGTGTGCCAATCGTTGTGGGTTGACCGTTAAGGATATCATAGCAAGTACGCTTTCTGCGGGGTCTGCAGTGGTTGCTACGGAAGAGCAGGAGCTTGGGGTGTGTTTGATCGATATTGGCGGTGGAACCACTGATATATGTGTGTACCAGGGTGGATCTGTGCGACATACCGGAGTTATCTCCGTTGGCGGAGGTCACATTACCAATGATATTGCAGCTGGGTTGCGTACTCCGATAGCCGCAGCGGAAAAGATCAAGTGTGAGCATGGATCTGCCACAAAAATTGGAGCGATTGATCATGAGACTGTTGAAGTCGCTTCAACAGGGGGTAGGCCTCCAAGAGTGCTCTCTCGGCTTGTGCTCTCCGAGATTATTGAACCTCGGGTGAGTGAAATATTGGAGTTGGTCAAAGAAGACCTCAAGAATGCAGGTGTAGATGATTGTATCGCGAGCGGAATCATCTTAACTGGAGGCACTGCAAATCTCGCTGGAATTGAGACCTTGGCTGAATCTGTTTTTGAATTGCCTGTGAGAATCGGGACGCCACACTGTTTAGTCGGAATGAAGGAGATGATTGAACATCCGGAGTACGCAACAGTCGTCGGGTTAACACTGCACGGAGCTCGAACTGCGGCTATCACACCTTTTATGGAAAATAAAGGGGTAGTTCGTGGGGTGCTCAACCGGGTGTCCAGATTTTTTGTCGAACACTTTTAGAGTCCTTTTCGAGGCGATCGGGAATCGCAAGTAGCCTGTCTCAGGTGCTCTTTTTTTTAAGGTTAGTAAATTGTGAAATTGAGGTTGCGTTTGTCGACAAATATGGTTTTATTTCGAGCACCAGAAACCTGATTAGTTCTTTTTATGAGGTTATGTTAACGGTTCCTGATGGGAATGTGAGCAGAAGGAGCTTTTTTAGGGTTAAAGCTTTTTTATGAGGCTTTAAGCGTGTTAAAGCTAGTGCCTTCGGTCTTACTATTTTCTGATTAGAGTTCTCTGCCTTTGCGTGAGATCTCGGAATCGGCTCAATTCGATGTATTTTTGGGCCGAAGATTGAATTTTGTAGATTAGCGTCTGTTTAAGGGAAAA
>JAGRAT010000614.1 GCA_020434495.1 Bdellovibrionales bacterium
TTTTCCCCTTTACTCGCACATAGTCTATCGGCCGAAAGGCGAACTTGTGCGAAACGAGCTCTACCGTTGAGCTTCCGATAAGATTATGGACCCCGTACATTTTCGCTGCCCCTTCAAAACGAGCGGCAACGTTTACTGGGTCTCCTATTACCGAAAAATCAACACGTGCTTCGGCACTTCCAAGATCGCAGAGAATGACCTCTCCTGAGTTGATCCCGATCCTCAGTTGAATCGGGTCGTCTTTCAGCTGTTCATGTTGTTGGTTCATCATGGCGACTTCCCGCTGGATGGCGATAGTGGAGCGAAGCGCGAGCTCTGCTGCACGCGCCGGATCGTCATCAACCCAGAAGGCCAGGCAGGCATCACCAATAAACTTATCGATATCACCTTCATTTTGAATGATGGTATGGGTAATCACTTCGAAGATCGCATTCATCTGCTCAACAACGGTTGCCGGTGGATACTTTTCGCACCGCTCGGTGAAGTTTGCGACATCACTAAAAAAGATAGTTGCGTATTTTTTATCGGCCCGTGTTGAAGCCATTTTTCCCCAGAGAATAGATTTCTCTATCGCCATCCGCCGGGAAGCTTTTGACATGTATTTATCTAACTGAGAACGCTCTTGAACCGCTCGGCGGTCGGCAAGGGCGCGCTCAACTGCTGCAACAAGGCTATCCATAGTAAATGGCTTACTAATAACGCCAGCTGCTCCGGCATTTAATACCATCTTCTCATCGGCCCTGTTCTCCCGTGAGGTGAGAATTAGGGTATCAGGTTGACGTTCTTGAGCGACGCCTTGAATGGCACGGAGGAGATCTATCATGCTGCCGTCGTTTAAGTAGATCTCTGAGATAGCGAGATCGAACTTGCTCCGCTGAATCGTTTCAAAAGCTTCTTTTACAGTGGTCACGTGCCGAGTTGAAAATCCCTGCTGTCCAAGAGATTTGCTGAGGACTCGAGCGATGCGGAGATCTTCCAGCACGAGGAGAATGGCTTCTCGTCCCACTCGGGCCGATTTAAAGACCTTTTTTACTCGGTCTAAGAATTCAGAGATGACGACTGGCTTTGTAATGTACTCATCAACCCCTGCCTCAAACCCCTCCTGTTGATCGGCAGCCGATCCCAGAGTACTCGACATGATGATGTAAGTATCTTCAATACCTGAGGTGTTCCGAATGGCGTTACACATCTCGAAGCCATTCATCACTGGCATTTCGATATCAGAGATTATGAGATCAGGTTTGCGTTCCTTCGCGAGCGCTAGCCCCTCTTCTCCATTATACGCTTCAATAACTTCATACCCAGCGTCCTTTAGTGGTGGGACGATGTCTCTATGAACAAGCTTTGAATCATCGACAACTAGGACAGACCTTTTGTCTTCCTTTAATCGAGTAATGGTGTCAGAGAGGAGGTCAAACTCAACGGGGTACTGCAGAAACGAGTCAATGGCATAGCCAGCGATGTCCTGCGTCTGATAGTCAGAGGAGAGCAGCACAATATTCAGCTCATCTCCAAAGAGCCGCTTTAGTTTGCGAGAGAGCTCGATGAACTCCTCTTCGCACTCTTCTGATTGGAGGAGAAGTGTTCCCGGACGACCTGCTGCAAGAGTTTCGGCTAAACGTTCGCGTGAGACCGCTGTCCAGCTCCAACTACTTTCTGAGAGGCCGAATTCCACCAGTTGTCGGTAGATCGGGTCTTCAATACAAAGGACGAGGTC
>JAGRAT010000615.1 GCA_020434495.1 Bdellovibrionales bacterium
TCCTTGGCCAAAATTCCACGTAAGGCATGCCTTTCAGAATGATACAGGGCGTAGCCGTCTGTAACGTGGGAAAGTGCGGCAAGACCACAAGAGTTAGGTGAAATCCCCTTCTCGTTCAGAAATGGCTTGAGACTCCTAGCCTTTCCTTCCTCCAACACATAACAAAAATCCATTACATCTTTTCGTTCTTTATCAACCGGATTGACTATCTTCTTGTTTAGGCCACGAGCCTTCTTCAGTTGGCTCATCGCATACTTTAAGAAGGTGTCGGCACACATCTTAGAAAGCCAGTTCTGGGAGCGGATCTTCGCAAAAGAAGGATGCTCCGAAATAACGCAATCATCAGGAGTATAAAGCAGCTCTAAGGCCGAAGGATTATTACGGGAAACCAGCTCAAGAAACTTCCCGATCTCATAGAAGACAATATCCGAACTTTCATTCTGAATCTGGCCGAGCGGATTAAATCCTAGACAAGCTTCCTTGGGCTGAACGAACACGCCTCGAATGTCAGTATCCGACTGCTCAGTGGCTAGTCCATAGGCTCTGCTACCGCTGATTGCTTCAAATATGATGAGGCCACTTGCCTTTAACTCTTCAAGATCCATTACCCAACTACATCCTGAAAGAATTCATCAAGTGATTCCACTGGATGCTTTACGCTCTTTGCTTTCTCCGCAAACCGTTCACAGCGTTCTCTTTTCGAGAGTAGAAAGGCATCCAGCTCCTCGATACGGGCCAATGTCGCTGATTCATCCAACTCGCTTTTCATATCTATAAGATCTCGAATAATAGCTACGATCGCCGAGTTTTCTTCCTCCAATGTGAGGAGTTCATCGACTGTCATCGGAGGCACAGAGTTCTTAGTCGCTATCCAATCAGCCGCAAGAAGCGGACGGATGACATAGAAATACCTCTTTAGCCGAACTTCTTCCGCTGCTACAAGCTCTTCTAATCCCTTTGCGGCCATCGCAAGATAGTGATGCAAGGCTGACTTGGGAGAGAAGTGGGGCTCAAGGACTTGTAGCATCGATGCCATGAAGCCTGGTTCAGCCCTGTAAATGATTGGAGATTGCAGCCACTCCCAAATGACTGGGTTTGATTTCACAGCCAGCGCTAATGCCTTTTTCAGGTCCCAGCCCCCTAAATCAAGTTCCTTATCAATTGGAACCTCTAGAACATCTCTCCCCTCAAAGAGCTTCAAGTACCAAGAGCGCTCGCGAGCATAAACAAACCTCACATCATAATCACTATCTGGAGATGGGAATCCCCAGGCCCTGCTACCTGATTCAATCGCAAAGAGAACTCGAATATTCTCCTGAGCTATCAAGTCATCCAATGTTGTTTCAATTCGTGCATGCATGCGACTCCTCTTGAGGCCTTTAGTTTGGTCTCACCTTCACAAGGTCCTTGAGAACGCCTTCAAGACCTCCAAAGACCGTCATGCTATCGATCTTCTCAGTTACCTTCTCAAGGACTTCAAGCTCTTTTAGGCGTAGAAGCGTTGGGTTGTTCTCCATCATCTTTGCCGTGTTGTGAAGCGAGCGAGTTGCACCTGTTTCTTCGCGACGTTTAATTGCGTTAGCTTGTGCTTCTTTCTCTGCTTCAACCACCTGGTTTAAGATCGTTTTCATCTCACCAGGCAAGATAATGTCTTTTGCTCCAACATTTTGCACTTCGATACCGAACTGCTCTACTTTTTCGCGAATGTATTCTAGCA
>JAGRAT010000616.1 GCA_020434495.1 Bdellovibrionales bacterium
CTTGGGACAAGCGTCGAGTCCAGGAAACGTCGTCGGCGCTGCTCGTCTCGGCCGATATTCCCTCGGAGAATTTTGTCGTTAACGTTTTTGCTACGAAGGGCAAGGCGGCTCCCGTTCTTCAGGTATGGGACGCCAAAGTAAAGGAGCGGAAAGTCATTCCCGTTCCCCTGATACCGCTTACTCCCGAGGAGGAGAAACAAGCTATAGCAGAGGAAAACGCGGCCGCTGCCGAGGAAGATAGTGAGTTTGAAGTCGAGGTTGTCGGAGAAGAGGTGACGACCATTGGGGGGCAAGGCACGGACGAGTCAGAGGAATCTCTGAAAATTGCATCTTTAACTGAAGAAGGCATGGAATCGAACAAGCCAGTAGAGAAGGGAGTGGGAGGAGTAGCACCAGAAGTTTCCGATGGTTCCGCTGAGGAAGAAGTGCGTGCGAGTTTTTCAACTTCGGGATTGAGTGCAAAGGCAGATGTGAAGATTCGTCCATTCGAGCAAGTGGTGGTTGTCGGTGAGTCCATGAAACTCACCCTTGCTAATGATGGGTTGGGTAAAGGGCAAGTAGTTTTTCAAGTTTATGAAGAGCGGCTTGGACAAGTTGGTAAAACGTCCACAAATTTTTTGAATGTTAACCCTTCGCTTGTGGATCTCTCACCTGGGGATCAACAGACGGTGACTCTCTCCTTCATTCGTCCAAGTCTTGATGGCGAACGGATTTTTCGAGTTTATGCGATGGACAAGAATGCCGAGGGAAAGCGTGTTGGTTCAGCTAGAATTTTTCTCCAACCTGTAGATGGTGTGGCTCGCGTTGCATGGACTCGAGACGAGACGGCGATCACATTTACGAACAAAGGAAACATCACAAGCAAATTCATAGATGTTGAAATTTGCGAGCAAGCTTGTACGCCTGTGAAAGATATTTATCTTTATCCAGATGGAGAATTTGTCTTAAATATTTCGAAGGATGCTTCGCTTAAGCTTACGCAGGTTGTTGGGGGTAATCGACGGTCTGGTACTATTCCGAAGCTGTCTTAGTCGGGGTGATATACGAGTAAATTCTCTCGGTGAGGTTTCCGTATTTGAGTTCGTAAAGAGCGCTCATTGCGCGGTACTCAACTTCGGCGAGTCCTTTTTGAACGATATACGGCATTGGTGCCCCCAATCTGTCCAAAACGATGATCAGCCCGAAGGTGTAGAGGGAGAGCATGACCCCGAGGGTAATCCCCATAAAGAGGCTACGGAGAAATGCGAAAAATTCGTAGAGGACACCATGTCGCGGAGCTCTCTCATAGCGGCGTTCTGGGCGGCCAAATTCTGCATCCTGATTGAGATAGAATTGCGTTCGCTCTTTCATAGTTTAAAGCCTGCCACCGATCCCTCTTCCTCCCTGAGGCGCTTCTTGCTCCAGGCGATAACGTAAAATCCCCTATATTTTTTGTAGGAAAAACGGTCACCGAAATGGGTTTTTGAAGGATTCTAGGGGGTTGGCAAAAAGGGGGAGGCTGGACCTGGGAGGCCCTTTGGTTGGCTTCGGGAGGTGTGTGGAGGAGGAAGGGAAGCTCAAGTTCAGGCCTAAGCAAAAGGGGGGACTCTGCTGGATCGGCATATGCGTTCCAAGCGCCGCTCGTGCTCGTTTCGGACGGGGTTAACCTCTGACCCGAAGTTCTCGCCAGAGATTCGGGATCTTCTTGTGGATACCAATTAGGTAGCTCT
>JAGRAT010000617.1 GCA_020434495.1 Bdellovibrionales bacterium
GCCCCTGATTGTGGTTCAGGTTGTCGTGGGTTCGAGCCCCATCGTCCACCCCATTTTAAACCAAAGAGTACCAGGCTCCTCGTCCTTTTCCATTTAGACGAAGCTGCCCGTCCTTAACGAGCCTTCGAAAGTGAACTTTCAGGGTGTTTCTGCTTTCACCAGCAAGAGTAGCCATTTCGCCTATAGTGACTCTGCCATGCTCTCTGACATGATCAAGAATCTTTAAAGACAACTCTGGTATTTGCTCAATTAAAATACGTTCCCTTTTTACTTTCTCTTCAAGTTTTCGCTTTTGGGCTCTAAGACTTAAAAGGAAATAATGTAACCACGGCTGCCAGTCTTGATTTTCAGTACGGATTGCTTTTTGCGTGCTGCGAAGCGCCTGGTAGTATTCTCCTTTTGATTGTTCAACTACGCTTTCCAACGAACTATATGGGGTGTAAGCATATCCACACTTAAGCAGAAGCAAGTTGGTGAGTATGCGACTCAATCGCCCATTTCCATCTTGAAATGGATGAATCTCAAGAAAAACTACGATAAAGACCGAAATAACAAGAAGCGGGTGCAAGGCTTTTGTCTCAAGATTTGAGTTTATCCATTCGACTAGCTCTGCCATGTATCGAGGGGTGTCATATGGAGAAGCTGTCTCGAAAACAATTCCTATTTGCTTACCTTCCTCGTTAAAGGCTGCAACGGAATTGGAAGAAGTCTTGTAACTGCCTCGGTGTCGAGAGTCTTTCTCACTGTACTTTAGAAGGTCTCGATGAAATTGCTTGATGTGATTCTCGGTTATCGGAATGTCGCTGAACGACTGGAAAATGGTGTCCATCACCTCCGCATAGCCAGCAACCTCTTGTTCGTCCCGAGAAGAGAAGCTTCGAATAGCTAAGTTTCCGAGCAGAGACTCTATTTCCCTATTGGTAAGCTTACTCCCTTCGATTCTGGTCGAAGACCCTATGCTCTCGATGGTGGCTACCTTCTTCAGCCCTGCTAACCTCTCAGGGGCCAAGGAGCCAAGGGCCTTCCAGGCGCCCTTGAATTCATCAATTTCTGCTATGATATTAAGCAGTTCTGCTGTAATAGGGAGGTTCTTTGGATCCAGCATACCCGATTACATACCCAATTACACCCAATTTTGCAACTGTTTTCACACCCAATTACACCCAATGTCAGTGCGTGTTTGAACCAACTGCTGGCCCTTAGCTACCAGCAGCTCTTTCAGATCTTCACATTTCAAATTGGAAAGTCGTGAGGCGAGCAAACTAGTTCGAAACTCGTCGCACAAGGGACCCCAGTTCTTCCACCCCGCAACTTTGCACGCAAAGATTGCTGCTCATTAGATGGGCTTGGTCCCCAGGATGGGGATCGAGCAGCTTAAGGCCTTCTGTCAACCCGTTTGGCAGATGACATTCCAGAATCGGCAATGATTTCACTATTCACGGAATGTCATGAGAAGATTCTTTTGAGTAGCTATGCCCCGTGCGCTTTGATATCAGAGCAGGGGCAAGACATAGAATACCTTTATCAGATGCGCACCGCAGACAGGGTCATCAGTCAAAGTCCGGAAATACGAGAGATTTTCTCTCTTTCGAAGAGTTACATAGGGAGCTCGGGAATCGACTGCCGCAGTACTCTCTACCGTCACGCGCTCCAGCACTATCGGCAACAGCTTCGTAATAGTGAA
>JAGRAT010000618.1 GCA_020434495.1 Bdellovibrionales bacterium
AACGGACTTTGCGGAGTGTTCGCAGCACTACCAATGACAGGGGTGATTGTCCGAAGCTCTGCAAATGTCCAGGCCGGTGGCAAGACTCGCCTATCCGCGATTCTCCATGGTGTGTGGCTTCTTGCGCTCGTCCTCCTTTTCCCAGAGGTTCTTAACGCAATTCCCACGAGCTCGCTCGCAGCGCTACTCGTTATCATCGGATACAAGCTGATGAACTTCAAAATGATCAAACAACTGCAGGAGCGTGGAAATGAAGAGGTGCTTATTTTCGCTCTTACCATTGCATCAATCGTAGGGTTTGATCTCCTGACGGGAATTATGATTGGAGTCGCTGCAACCATCTTTCAGCTACTCTACCGACTTACTCATCTTGAGCTCGAAATTCGACGGTGCGAAGAAAAGGATGAGTACAACCTCGAACTTGCTGGGGCCTGTACGTTCTTGAGAATTCCCGCTCTCGCCTCCGCCCTAGACCAGATCCCAGAGAATGCGACTCTTCACGTACACCTCAATCATTTGGCGTATATTGACCACGCATGTCTGGAGTTACTCACAAGCTGGGGAGATCAACATGAGAAGACAGGAGGAAAAGTTTATCTCGAGTGGGATGCCTTGCATCACTACGCTCAGAGCAACAAGCCGAGAATTCGGCGAGATGTTGACTCTTTTCGATCTGCCTCATCAGCGGAGCACGAAGGACAGTCGTCAAATAGCGGCGATTTCCCAACACAACAATCTGTAGCGTAAAGTATTGGAAGTATCAGTATAAACGATAAGATAATCCGAGGAGGAAATATGGATAGATTCGCTAGACTTCTCATGGGATATGAACAATTTCGAGGAAGCTTATCAGAGGATGATCGATCCCTCTTTCAAGAGCTTGCAACCGGACAATCACCGTCGACTCTGTATATCACCTGCTCTGATTCCCGTATCGACCCAAGCCTCTTCACCAAGGCGAAACCTGGCGAGCTCTTTGTTGTTCGAAACGCTGGAAATATCGTACCGTGCTGCGACAACGCTACCAGTAAGGCGGATCTCGGAACCATCCAGTTTGCAGTGGAAGTGCTAAAAGTCGAACATGTGGTCGTATGCGGTCACTCGAACTGTGGTGCTGTGATAGCGATGTCAAATCCAGAATCCGTCCGCTCCTTCCCCTACCTCGAAGAGTGGATAAAGCTCTCAAAGGATGGTCTCGACCTTAATCCGAATGATTCGGTATGCGTGAACGTCAGAAAAAATGTCCTACACCAAGTTGGAAGATTGAAGAAACTCGACTTTGTAAAATCACGCATTGAAGATGGAACGCTTCGACTGCATGCTTGGGTGTTTTCGATTGAAGATGCCTCAATCGAAACTTACTCAGTTGATACAGAGCAGTGGGTCTCTCTTATCAACCTTAACGAGAAAGGTGAGGAGCCGACTCCGGCACGACGACAGCAGGCAAACTAGCGCAGGCCATCTCGTGAGAAAACTACAATGTTCAGGAGAAGCTATCCCCCTCCGCCAACAAATCCATATCGGATAGAGGCATAGACGTTTGAGTTATCCTCAAACATGGCAAAAAACGTTCTATCATCTTTTCCGAAGAAGAAGTTCGTCCCAACTTCGAGCTGCACACTATCATTAAGCTTGTAGCTGGCCTTAGCGCGGGGATAGGCATCTTCGTCAGTTGGCG
>JAGRAT010000061.1 GCA_020434495.1 Bdellovibrionales bacterium
CACCTGCACCCATCCTCGGATCAGGGTCTGGTCTGTCTACTCGCATGATGTCGTAACCAAAGGAGCCATTTTCCTTTACCCAGTCAGCTGCTTCTTGGGGGGAAAGCAGCTCTGTAACTGGCCAGCAGGCCGTCTCAACGCGGATGAAAAACTTTCCTACGTTTTCCTCACCTGGGATAGGTCCATTGGGCTTGTGTGTGCTATCGGGACCGGGCATGGGTACTCCTTTTATACATCCCCTCCCTAACCTAGTTCTTGACTATATCTTTCTACTGCTTGTAGTCAAAAAATTGAGCTGCAAATAACTGCTTTTTAAGTCCAGACTGGGTAGATAATGTCGAGTGGGTTGCACAATGTAATCGGGCATTTGCTTAAGAGATGGAACTTGTCCTCTGAACCAGGTCCTAGTTGCTATTTTCATTCAAGGAGAAGTCTCAATGAGGTCGTTATGGGAAGAGATTTTTCGCTATCGGGTAAATGTTATCACACTGGTTTTGTCGGTAGCTCTTCTGTGTCAGTTCGCGAATATACTGACCTATATAGCAGCTAATGTGGACAGTCAGAGTATCATAGCAGCAACTGACGATGATGCGAGTTCTGGAATTGCAAAGGTCGTGAAGACCAGATGGTGGAGCGATAATGGTTGGGCTCATTACGGTCGATTTTATTTTCGTACCGCCCATTCTCTTCAGTACTTTTGGGGCATGACAGCGGCACCCTCTGGTGCCCAGGCGCATGAGGTTTGGGAGAGAACGGCACACTTTTCGATTATGCTGATCAGTTTACTGTCGGTCTACGGCTACTGTTATCTACTATCAACAGTATTGACGAGTTCTCGTCCCCATCGTTTAGCTTCTACTGTTCTTTTCGTGGCCTTGGGGCTTTCGAATAGTACATGGATAGAGTTTGTTTTGCGTGCGCATCCGGATCATCTTTTTGCCCTGGTTTGTGGATTGGCCTTTTACGTTTCGGCAAGATGGTTGACTTCAATTAATGATGAAAGGCTCTTCGTCGGTTCTGCTCTTCTTTGGGGGATAGCCGCAGCTACGAAACTTAGCATTGTCTTAATGATTCCTGCCTTTCTTCTTCTTTTTTCCCTCCTTTAAATAAGAGTTCTGTCCTATTGGCCCTCAGATATGCTGGATATGTTTCTTTTGCTTATTTTGTAGTTGGGTTTCCTCAGTCGATAGTGTTGGATCGTCCAGTACTGTTCCTGATGACGCATATTCAAGTTTACTTACCCGCGGACATGGAATCATTGATGGCCTGGGGAGAGGCGCTGGTGGAGCAAACATGGAAGATCTTGCTTGCGATTCCGCTAGCTGCGACGTTTTCACCTAGCTCGTATGCCCGTTTCGTTCTGCTTTCCATGAAGAATTTTTTGCAGCTTGCAATGTTGTTCATATTTCCTTTATTCATGCTTTTTTGTCGTAAGAGTTTGGTCCCTTCCGAGCACTATTTAATCCCATTTCTGGTCATGCTTTATCTATGGTTGGGGTTTCTAATTGCAAAATTGCCCCGGTTCAAGATTTCTGATCAATTGGTTACCTCATTTCTGCCGATGGTTTTTATGTTAATGTCAGTCGGTAGCACACCCAAGGCGATATCAGAGGAGTTCAATCAGCTTACCAGTTGTCGGTCCGAGCACAGGGAACTATCTTCTCTTATCAGCTCCCTGATTAGGCAAGGGGAAAAACTTTGGCTGGATCCTTACACACCTTATGATGAGACGGCTCTTGGAGATGCTCAGAGCATCAGTTGGACTAAGAATTGGAGTGATGCCGATAAACTTGGTTTTACCGTTTTCGTGTTCAATAAAGGGTTTATGAATCGATATACAAGTAATGTGTCAGTGTACTCTCGGACAGAGAACCCAGGCTGGGAAGCGACGCAAGCTTTCTATCTTGACTTTAAAGCAGGAGCGCTGGTGACCTCACCAGCAGGGGCTAAATTCGAACGTATTAGTGAGGAAGGATGTGGGCCAAGTCATGAAATTTGGAGACGGGTTAATTAACATGTGGTTTTTGATTCACAATTTGATCCTGTTTACAGACGCTGGTATGTACGTAGAGAATCATAAAGTTGCTCGTGAAATTTCGAGAAAGTCAGACAGGAAGATCTTTGAAACGCATCTCGATGTCTAGAGTTGCTCATCATGAATTTTCGCTAAATCTTGGAGCCATCGAGCGGCAAGTACATCCCAACTAAACTCTTCCGAGATGAGTTTCTGGGCATTCTGGGAGAGTTTAGTCCGGAGATCGTCGTCGTAAATAGTTTTCGAGATGGCTTCGGCTAACTGCTCTTCGTCGTTTGGTGAGACCACTACCCCAGCCTGCGCGCTTCGAACTATATTGGCCCCATCATTGGAGGCCGCAAGCACTAGCGGAGTGCCTGAAGCCAGCATAGGGAAGATCTTTGCAGATCTGGCATGCGAGTCCGGTTGAACGAAAATGGATACGTTGAGGGAGCTCAGTCGCATGAGATCCAAAATTCGGTCGGCAGGTACAGGAGGGTGGAAAGTCACATTTGAGAGATTCAATGAAGCGGACAGAGATAGGAGAGCAGCCTTTCTGGAACCGTCGCCCACGAAAAGGATGTGGATGTTAGGATCGGATATCAAGCGTGCAGCTGCACGCAGCAAAACTTCGAGGCCGTGAGATGCTCCATGATTACCAGCATAAAGAACAACTTTCCGAGTTCGAAAGAGAGGCTGCAAAGTCGGCGAAGTAGACTCAATCGACGGCAAATTTGAATCGGTAACATACGCTCCGTTTGGGAAAAAGATCATCTTATTAGTCCTTCCTCCTGAGCTGGCGATGTAGTCTTGATGACCTGGAACTGTTAGTGACAGCACATCTGAAGATCGATATAAGAGCGATTCAAGTTTCTTTGCCAATCGATAATAATAGCTATCAGTGCGGATGAGGTTAAATTGAGCTACGCTCTCTGGCCACAGATCGGCAACGTTGAGGATGAAAGGTACGCCAGTAACTTTTCTGACAAGCAAAGCGGTTAATCCAAGAAACAGGGGAGGGGACTCAATGAAGAGATAATCAGGTCGAAAACTAAGACACTGCCATAGGAGTATTGGAAATGAGAACAACTGAAACGAGAAGTAAGATATCAGGCGAGCAAAACCTCCGGACCGTATCGGGATAAGGAAGCTTCGATACACTGGGATACCTCGCACTTGCTCAGAGTGGAAAAGCCTCCAACGATATCCAGATTGAATACGTCCCTCGGGATAATTAGGCATAGCGGAAACGACTCGAACATCGCAGCCGAGTTTTGAGAGCTCCTCAGAAAGTGCTCCGAGTCTAACGGGAGGTGCTCCGATTTCGGGCAGGTAAAACTGGGAGTAAATAAGAATCTTTAATCGCGATGTCATGAGCAAATGCTATGTCACTATTTTTTGTTTTTTTTGTAAACTAGTCCCAAACTTGATGGCCAACTAATTGTTGCGAGTTGTAAGCCTCTTGGCTAGGAGGGCATTATGGGGATGGGATTCAGCGGGGTGTCGTTGCGGATGTCTTTGGTAGTAGAATATTCATGTCGGGAAAAAGTTAGAGGCCTCATGTCCTACTCTCACCCATTCGCGAGCCAAAAAATAGGGGCGATACTCCATGCCGTGTCTGGGGGAGCCAGCATAGTGGTTGACGGGCAAAATTTTCAATCTGTTTCTTCCCCGATATCTGCAATTTGGGAGTAAATCTCTTCCATCATTCCAACGTTAGTCCTCCAGTTTGCTCGTTCTTCAATAAGGGACCGATTCCTGCTTTTTGCACTGCGTATCAAGTTTGGATCACGGGCAGCAGAGACAATTCGATTGCCAAGCGTCTGTTCGTCAAGCTCTGGCAAGATAAAGCCATTCACTCCGTCTTCAATCCACTCTCGGTTTGCAGGAAGATCACTGACCAGAGGAAAGAGTCCACAACTCATGGCTTCAAGCAGGCTTACAGATGTGGCATCCGAGGTAGGGATTGAGAAAAAGAAAGAGGCGCTCTTAAGGAGTTCCGGGAGTTTTTCATGGGGAACCTTGCCGAGAAATGAGACCGAGTCTTGTACTCCAAGCTCGACACTAACCGCCTCAAGCCGGGAGCGTTGGTCTCCATCATGAGCAATCACTAACTGAGCTTGCGGGTAATGCTTGAGGACCTTTGGCAGGGCACGAATGACAACTTCAACATTTGAATTACTATCAAGGGTTCGTGTGGATAGCAGCTTAAAATCTTGCGTGGCTACCGTAGAGCTGAACGACGGCGAAAAGAGTTCAATATCAACGCCAAAGGGTACGATAGCCAACTGTTCTTTTGACAAGCCAAACCGTAGAAGCTGCTCTCCCATGAATACGGAGTCACTCGTCACTTTGTCGCACTTTGAAATAGTAAATCGCAACAAGAGGCGAGCAATTTGAGATCGCTTTGGAGTGACGAGCACGTCACTTCCCCACGCTGTAGCAACGTGTGGACGAAATCCTGACAGTCTACCGAGCAGTCCGTAGCTTGACAGGTAATGACTGTGGAGTAGATCAGGCTCTATCTGAGCAATTAGTCTGCGGATTTTCGAAAGTGCTAACAACATACGCCAATTTCTGCCACTCTGTTTGCGTTCTGATGAGAGGGGCAGTGTGTGAAGGGTTACCTTCGGGATGGCGTGATCTGTAAATGAGATCAGGTGAATATCGTGTCCACGGTCTACGAGTTCCAAAACCCATCGTCGAACATGAATGCTATCGGCATCACCGAGAAAACAAAGTTTCATTTTCTACTTCTCTAACTTTTTAAGGACGCCGATGTGATGAGAGCGTAACCACGGGATGATCTCTAGAATCGATGCAGCTATTCTAGAAACTGGAACTAGGCGTTGTGAAATTGGTGGAAGCAAGGTTAGACGTTCAAAAAAACTTAAAGAAGTAGGGAACAGGCTCTGTACTTCCTTTGGAGAGATTGCGCGTATGGTCTTATTTCCTGGCCTAGCGATATGGAAGTCATACCAGAGGATCGATCCGCCAGGCTCTACTACTCTCCAAAGCTCTTTAGCAATCTCTTGCCTCATATCTGGATCCGGCACCGATGAGAATACCATCGAAACATAAACAAGACCGAAGGCATTATCGGCGAAAGGTAGTGAGCAGCCATCCGCTGCTACGAGAGAAACTCCCTCCGGAAGTTTTGGGCGAGCCTTTGCAACCCGATGCTCAAGAAGGTCACAACCGTAGAGTTTGCTTGGAGCAGCTCCAAGTTGAATAAAAAAGGAGAGCATCCCCCCTTCTCCGCATCCAAAGTCTAAGACCCGCTGGTTCCGAAACGGTAGGAGATTGTGGCGTTTCATCGTCTGAATTAATCGTCTCTCTAAACTTTGAAGGATGAAGAGCGTTCCGGGATTAAGGAGAGTGTACCTTGCTTGCAAAGTCGGATCGGTATCTCGCCGTCGGTACTCCTCAATGATTTGATCTCGTTTGAGTTTCAACTTCTATCACTCCTTACTATTTGAGAAGCAATTCTATCCGCTTCGCTGCTCAAAGGCTACGGATGAGTTTTAGGAGCGGAATATTATGATCCTTTTCAATAGCACTGAGAGGGTGTTTACTTGAGCGAGAGAGAGGACAAGATGAACAATATTTCCGGCACTTCTATTATTCATCCTGGAGTAAAGCTGGGAAGTAATATCACTATCGAAGATTATTGTGTTATCGGAGTGCCAGCAAAATCAATGGTTGATGAGGTCCCTCCAACCATAATTGGGGATGGAGCCTACATTCGTTCCTTCACTGTGTTATACGCGGGAAACGTTATTGGAAAGAACTTCTCCTCTGGGAATAAGGCTAATATCAGAGAGTTCAATACTATTGGAGATAATGTAAGTATTGGAACGCTTTCGATAGTTGAACATCATGTGATAATTGAAGATGAGGTTCGAATTCACTCACAAGCTTTTATTCCGGAATTTTCAACGCTTAAAAAAGGAGCCTGGATTGGGCCTCAAGTGGTGCTGACGAACGCGAGATATCCACTCTCCCGCAACTCAAAAAATGAGCTCTTAGGTCCTACCTTAGAAGAGTATTCAAAGGTGGGAGCTTCCAGTACCATTCTTCCCGGAGTGGTAATAGGAGCTTATGCATTAGTGGGAGCGGGGAGTACCGTTACAAAGGATGTCCCTAAAAATGCCGTCGTAGTGGGAAATCCGGCAAGATGCATTCGTGAAATTGTAGAACATGACTACTGAGGGATGGTACTATTCTTTTATCCCAAGCCGACAACGCTTCGGTGTAAAGTTAATGGTAACTTCTTTCCCAGTCTCAATTGATTCGTAAAGAGCTGCCACAATTTCCAGAGATTTTCGTCCTTCAAGGCCATCGACGAGACTGGCTTTATCCTCTCGAATGCTGGAAACCACTCGATTGAGGAACTCTATGTGGCCAAAACCATAAACATCAGGAGGATTCTGTCGGTAGCGTTCTATCACCTCGAGGTCTTCTTCGTTCTGATCTGAGAATTTCCAAACTTTCATTTCATTGACGGCGAATCCACCAATTTCTACCGTTCCATGCTCTCCTAATATGGAAACTGAACCTTCGAGATCTTTGGGGCGCGCTGCAGTAGTCGCTTCGATAATTCCAAGGGCTCCATTAACAAATTTCAAAATTGCTACGCCGGTGTCCTCAACTTCGATATCCACGAGACGACATGCGGATTTGGCATGGACACTTTCAACTTTTCCCATCATCCATTGAAGGAGGTCGATATGATGAATAGCTTGATTTGCAAATACTCCACCATCCCTGGCCCAACTTCCTCTCCATGGATCTTGGTCGTAATACTCCTGAGTCCTGGTCCACCGAACTCTGACCGTTCCAAGAACAAGCTTTCCAAAGCGCCCGGTCTCAAGAGCTTCACGCAGCTTCTGGACCGGCAAGTTGAATCTGTTCTGCTTTACGACGAAGAGTTTTACTTTTGCTTTATCGCAGGTCTCAATCATGTTGTCTGCATCGTTGAGAGTAAGAGCCATAGGCTTTTCAACAAGAATATCTTTACCGTACTTCGTCAGCGCGATGCAGTGTTCGGCATGATCGCCACTCGGTGTAAGAATAGAGATAACATCGATCTTGCTACTGCAGGCGGCCATCATTTCATGCATATCGTAAAAATGGGGAACTGAGTACGTCTCTCCAAACTGCTGAGCTCTGTCTTGTTGGATATCACACACCGCAACGAGTTGGGCGGTGTCGATTTTCCCTCCCTTCAATAAGTCTGCGTGGCGTTTAGCCACCCTACCACATCCAACAAGCGCAAATTGTACCATCGCGTGTCCCCAAACGGTTCAATCATAAGGTTATTAGGACCTTGGACACTCTTTCAAGGATCTTAAAAAATAAATACACTTAGATTAGCAACATCAAAAGTAATTATGAGTTTTCTAAAGAGTGGTTTTCGTTTTGTGATGTCTATTTGCTTGGGGCTTTTGCTCAGCGAATTGATCATCCGAGCTTTGGGAATAGCTCCTCCACTTCCGAGTGGTTACTCAAACTTTCAGCCAGATAAGTACCTGCCGTATCGAATGGCTCCCTTTGATACTCAGCATGTTAAAACAGCCGAGTTCGAAGTTACTTATACAACTAATAATCATGGTTTTAGGGATATTGAGGATTACAGCTATGACAAGCCGGAATCAGAATTTCGGATTCTTGCCTTGGGAGATAGTTTCACGTTTGGAGCGGCCGTGCAGTTCGAAGAATCATATCTCCATCTCCTTGAGGAGAGGCTTAGGAGAGAAGTTAACCCGCATGTCGCCATCGTTAAAGCAGGGGTGAGCAATTTCAACTCTGAGCTTGAATATCTCATGCTGAAATATTACGGATTTAAGTATCATCCAGATCTTATTTTAGTAGCGTTCCTTCCGAATGATATTGCCGGCACATATCTTGAGCGAACCAATGCAGCCCGCGTGACGAAAGCTGGATACCTCATTACTCGCCAAGGCGAAGAAATGGGAAATTTCATGAGGCAGTTGTACGTCTATTCACATATTGCTCGAATTGTCATTCGCCATGTTGTCTATCGAACGATAAACGAATCGATACGATGGGACGAAATCTATAGACCGAACGGTTTTCATGAAGATGATTGGCTGAAGTTAGAATCTGACTATTCAAAGATGATCGCGTTAGCTAGTGAGGAAAATATCCCGATAGTTTTCGTTCATATTCCACAGGACCTCACTCGTTTTCCAGAAGCTGACTACCCTGCAAGGCGACTTGGCTCATTTACTCGTTCGAAAGGAGTACCATTTATAGATACTCTTTCAGAAATGCGACGCTCATTTCAAAGTTCTTCGGAACCGCACTACTTCAAATCGGACGGCCATTGCACTGCGAAAGGCTACCGTGTGATTGCAGACAGTATTTTGGAAGGGCTTAATTCACTTAATCTAATTCCTAGCGTCGATCGCGGTAATCATTAACCAATCGTTATCGAACAAGTTGATGAAAGAGGGCGGCAATTTTTTCTGCGGCAGAATGCCTACTGTACTTTTGAATATCGGAAATAGTAAGAGGAGTGGTCATCCACTCTCTTCTGAGAATTGAGTGTAGAGCCTCGCTGATTTCTTCAGGATTTTCTTCAACGGCCTTTCCAAGGCCAACTTCCCGAAGGAGCTGATCGGCCTCCCCTCCTTCGGGACCAATGAGGAGAACTGGCTTTTTAGCCCGGATATATTCAAATATTTTGCATGTAAGTACTCCCAATCCCTTTTTGCCTCCACCAATAAAAAGCAAATTCGCATCTGCCGACATCATGCGTGCAATTGATTCCCTATGGGAAGTCAGCGGTTCTCTGACAATAGTATTCGGAAATCGAGCTTCCATTTCATCAAAGTAACCCTGAAAACGATCCCCAATTCGCCCTACAAATCGAAATCGAACTTTTCCAAAATAATGGGGATACTTTTCAAAAAATAGAGGGAGGGCCTTGAGAAGTGGAACTGGTGACTTGTTTCCGTAAAGAGTTCCGCTAAATGCGTATTCAAAAATGTCAGTCGAGCTGAAAGAGAGATTTTTTTCCACTTCGGTAAAGTCGGGCTCGTCGAATCCGTTGGTAATGGTGTGCACCTTATCCGGCCGATTGGTAAGTTCAGCAAAGTAGGCACTTACTCCTCTCGTCACACCAATAACGGCATCTGCTTGACGTATCCATTTTCTTTCCATTTGCCTGTCTAATATAGCTCTCAAGGGGTAAGCTCCATAGTCTGCTTCACCGACCCAAAGGTCTCGAAATTCTGCTACCCAAGGGAGTTTTAATTTCTTTTGAAGTCTGGCTGCCACCCAATGATTTGTCAGAGGACCAGAAGAAGAATAAATCAAATCAAATGACTGCGATTGACTAAGCTCGAGTGCAGAGCGATAAGCCTTCTTTCCCCAAGGGCGCCGGTCATCTGGAAAATAGACTGAGAGCATGCCCCTCAAGGCTATACGACTCAGATTTGCTAACGCTGAGTTCGATGTGGAAGGGGAGGGCTGACTTCTTCGGATCTCATGTGCTTTCTCCAATAAGATCTTTCTTTTCCAATCAAGAATCTTTTGAATAGGCGGTGTAAATGGATGACGAGAAACCACGAGATTTGCGGGAATCTCTGCCACCAGAGATTCGTCTCGTGAATAGACCGTATCGTCGGCACAAATAATCGTCGGATCAACATTGAACTCATGAAAATACTTTGCGTGCTTTACCGCGCGAAAGGAACCAGGTCCAGTGAGAGGGGGGAAGAAATAAGAAATTGATAGAACTTTCAACAACTAACTAACTAATTTGGATTCTAATGTATGAATCATCTTTGCCGCACTATCACCGTTCCCAAACCATGAGGGGTCTCTGGCTAACAAAGATGAATCCTCATTCTGCAATTTTCGGATCAAATCGACAATGCACTCCGAGCTGTCCTCAGGCATAAGCCGTACCCAACCAGATTGAGCAAGCTCTGCCCATTCGGTCTCTTTACGGAGAATAAGTGATCGTTTTTCAGCGAAGTACGCCTCTTTTTGAAGTCCTCCTGAGTCGGTAATAACGAGTGAGCAATGTGCCAGAAGCTCCAAAATGTCCCTGTATCCGACAGGATCGATAATGATCAAATTAGGACAATTGGCAAACGAGATTTTGTACTTATCAAGCATCTTCTTTGTACGTGGATGTAAGGGAATGATTATTCTCGAGGAAAGAGCAATTTCCGTTAGGGCATTCACGATGATTTGAAGTTTAATCGGGTCGTCTGTATTCTCCGCTCTGTGAAAAGTAGCCAAAATGAAATCTTCCTTGATCTCCAGGAGGTCTGACAACTGTTCGGATGGGGAGGTTTGACCTCGAAACAGAAGAAAAGCATCGTACATGAGATCCCCTACCATTACGATCTCTTCTTTGGTTCGACCCTCTCGTACAAGTGTCGCAGAAGCCAACTCGCCAGTTGTAAAGAGTAGAGATGCGAGTACGTCGGTAACCACTCTATTGATCTCTTCCGGCATATCTCGCCGATAAGAGCGCTGACCAGCTTCCGCATGTGCTATTGGTATCATCATCTTCGACGCTGCAAGAGACGCCGCGATGGTTGAGTTAGTGTCCCCATAAACAATAATGTAGTTGGGTTGTAGTTCTCCAAAAAGCTTTTCTAATTTCTCCAGCATTCGTCCAGTTTGGAGTCCGTGGCTTCCAGAACCTACTCCTAAATTGACAAGTGGTTTCTTGATACCTAACTCTTCGAAAAACCCTTCTGACATATCGTAATGATAGTGTTGTCCTGTGTGGATAACTTCATGGTTTAGAGAGCTTACGGCAGCAGCCCTGCAAAACGGTGCTATCTTTACAAACTGAGGACGGGCCCCAACTATACTCAGGATAAGTGGAGAACGCGTGGTCATTATCTTAACTTAGTATCAACATTCGCAGTAGCCTCCTGCCACGAACTACGTAATGTTACACTATTGCATTAGGAATCGAAGCGAAAGGATATCGCTGTATGAAAACTTCGATAGCCAAAGATACGCTCATTTATTCCGTAGGTAGATGGCTCATTCGATTGTTCAGCTTTGTATTGCTTCCAATCTATACTCGATTGTTCAGCCCGGACGAATATGGAACTTTAGAAATCCTCACGACCTTTACCTCACTTTTGGTACTCTTCTCAACTCTTGGACTTGATGGGGCACTTTCACGATTTTTTTGTGACGAGGAGTATAAGGATAGGCAGGCTGATATCTTTTCCGGAGTTTTCCTCCTGTTTGGATTGCTTTCGGCAGGCCTTCTGCTCGGTATTGTTCTGGGTGCAGGCGAAGTTGCAAGGTTCCTTCAACTTGAACTTGCTCATGCGAATCTCTTGAGAATGGCGCTTGCGGCCGCAATGACATCGATGCTAATCGACAATTTGCTCCGTGTTCTTAGACTGCGGTTCCTTGCGACAGAATTTACAATAGTCTCTATTTCATATTTCTTTGTGAGTTTTGTTCTTACTTTACTGTTTATCTTAGTCCTGGGTTTTAAACTGGAGGGAATCTTTATCGCCCGTCTGTTGTCCGATGCTCTCTTTATTCCGATTCTTCTTTTCATGAATAGAACTTACATTAAATGGACGATGGATTTTCCGCTTCTAAAAGAAATGATTACGTTTGGCTTTCCACTTCTAGCCGGCTGGCTGACGTTGTACGGAATACGCCATACTGACCGCTATTTCGTGCTGTATTACCTCGACCTCGAACAACTAGGATATTACGGAGTAGCCATCAAGCTCGCTAACGTAGTAGACGTGATCGTTGCCGGGTTTCAGCTTGCTTGGCCTGCTTACATTTGGAGTCGGTACACGGAACAGGATGCCCCCGAAAATTTTGGCCTTATCTTTAAGTTCATGAGTGTCATCCTGTTTATGACACTCGTTCCAGTTGGACTTTTTGCACAGGAACTACTTTCAGTTTTGACGACTGCTAAATTCGCTCGAGGAGCTGATGCGGCTGGATTGCTATTAATCGGATCTGCTGTTTCTTATCTGCTCACTCATTTTAGCATTGGAATTGATGTACGGAAGCAGAGTTACCACCGAATAACGGGAGGCCTGCTTGCCCTCATGCTCAACTTGGTACTCAACTTCTATCTTGTTCCGATGTGGGGAATAGTCGGGGCAGCAATAGCGACAATAGTTTCTTACACGAGCTACGGAGCATTCCTTATGCTTATATCGCAAAAGATGTATCGTATCCCAATCACATTTCATCGCCATGCACTGCTTTGGGGAACCGGATTGATATTCATTTGTCTTGAAAGATTATGGTACCAGCAGTACCAGTCGTCTATGATGTTGTTGGGAAGTAAGATAACGGTAGTTGCATTTCTGGCTAGCCTTCCCTTTTTATTTGGGCTTCTCACATTAAGCGAGATAACGAAGAGTTATCGGATGGCGAAAGAATATCTAACTGCCTCGCTTCGTCTAGAGGATAGAAATGTCTCGTAAGCGAGGGATGATGAATGTATATCATGGCCCGATAAGCATTGCTGGCATGGCGTGGAATCTGGCCTCTTGGCAACGAGCAAATGGCATTGAATCAGATTGCGTTTTGGAGCAAGAGTGCCCCCTAAAGAATCCGCATCACATATGCCTCACGTTGGAACGTTTTGGATTTCTTCGGCGGCAACTAGCGCGGTTCAATTTTTTTCTCTTCGCCTTGGGAAAGTATGACATATTTCATTTCTATTACGGACTCTCCCTGCTCCCATATAACCTAGATCTTCCGATGCTCCGCTTGTTCGGAAAAAAAATCATCATGACTTACTGCGGAAGTGACATTCGTTTAATGTACATTGAGCAAGATAGAAATCCATATGCTGCTCATGTTGAGGGTGAAGGAAACTCCTTAAAAGAAGATGCTGGAAAGAAGTGGAAGATGTTTTGGCACAGGTTGTGGGTCCATAAGGTGTTCGCCGCCCGGGATGCTCGTCGCTGGGCCTTGGAGGTGTTTCCGGAATCAATGGTAGTAAGCGATATTTGGATAAATAATTCGTTAGATTTAGGGGAGCTCGTCTATCAAGAGCCTCATGTCGGGCATGAGGTTTGCGTTGTTCACGCTCCTACCTCCCACCATTTTAAAGGTACTCGCTTTGTGAGAGGCGCAGTCGAGACTTTAAAGGAAGAGGGAATTCCATTTCGATATGTGGAGATCTCGGATCTTCCCCATGACGACCTAATGAGGCTTCTGACTGAAGATGCGGATATTGTTGTCGATCAGTTACTATTTGGCGGCATTGGGAGTTTGGCTATGGAAGCCATGAGTTTAGGGAAAGTCGTGCTGTCTTATTACACAGATGAACTTCGTACTTCGGTCTTGAAGGACTGTCCGGTAATCCCGTCGACCATAGATACTGTCACGGATGATCTGAGAGCTCTCATTAAGGATTTTGAACAGCGAAGACTTTTGGGAATAAAGGGACGCGAATTTGTGGAAAAGCATGTAGACAGAGAAAATATTGGGCGACAAGTAATAGCGCTCTACCAATCGTTGTGAGTTGAAATTGAAAAATTTGGAGAATCAGGAATGCCCAGTATGCATTGATAACAATGCCCAAGTTCTCGATCTTCATTTCTTAACCTCAGTAACAAGCGATGAACGGTTCATCGAGACTCC
>JAGRAT010000619.1 GCA_020434495.1 Bdellovibrionales bacterium
CCGTTACTTTTTTGCCCATTCTGGTTGCTCCGTTTTGTTTCTTTTATCTCATCACATCGAGCAATGGAGGGCATGATTTTGATCACCTCCAAAGAGCAAACTTCGATGAGCGTGATCCTCATCATGGAGTCAGAGAGTTCTCCAGTTACTCTCCTTTTTATCTGAAGGTGAATGTTTATAAGCTCGCTGAGCTATGAGTACTTAGGACAGCATTTTTAGGTATATAGCCCGCACCGTTGAGTATTTCGTTTTGTCCAGTAGTTTTTAGGAGGGCAGTTTTTAGGAGGGCTATGCGAGGCGGAGCCGAGCCAGTAACACATATGCCACTCCTAAAACATACGGCGCTTAAAGAGCGACAAGAAAGATATTTTGCCCATATTGCCTTTCTTGAAAGCACCTACGGTGCTTGCTGTCTTATTTAGGTGAGGGCTATAAGTATCTTTGGTTCGCCTCCGGCTCACGTACGTATGATAGTTCACTGGTAACAACGTAAATTCAAATCACGAGGGCATATATGAAAACTCGAACCATTCTCACAAATGATAGTGTTATTGAAACCAAGTCCGAAGACCTCGCTAAATCTTTGGGCACCAATCTTTGGGTTACCGACAACCCAGATCACTTGGTAGATGCGCTCAATCGAAGCAAACATTCTCGACTTGCGATTGACTTGGATTGTGCTGGCTCCCGCTTCGATGAAATTTGCAAAACTCTCTCTGTCATGTCTTCCCGATGTGATCTTACCTTGTTTGGTGAAGGGGGTTCTCTCGCCCTTCACCAAAATAGTTTCCTTTCCTACGAGCGGCTCACTACTGAGCAGTTCGCAAATCAATTACTCGATTGGTTGGCCTATTAAGTCTTTTAGTCTCTGAAGGGTTGCAATATGTGACATCTGTCTCGGGAGGAGAGTCCGGCGAATGAGTTCTTTGCACTCAGGTGCAACATCTTTATCGTGAAGCACCTTTTCATAATCTGCCCTTCCCTTCTTCTCTCCCGCTTTGAGGACGAGAACTGCAGCAGTCTTCCCGAACATTTTGCCCGTGCCTGCAGCTGTCTGAGCAACCACTCCCCACATCCCAGATGACTCAGTAGGCACAGCTCCCAAAGCTTTCACCTTTTCTTTGAGTAAATCAGCGCTCTCTTGGTGGTCTGCAAGAAGCCGTTCTAATGTTTTAATGCTCTCGTTCTCTCCATCCTTCTCTCCGTCAAATTTCTGAATAGCTTGTTGAAAGGTCTCAACAGCTGAAAGCTCACCGCGCAAAAGTGTGTTGCATGCCTCAATTGTTTGCTTCTCGGTGTCCATATCCAATTTCCTCCTTCCTTAACAGAAGCATCGTAAACATTTCAAAATCATTCTCATAACTTTGTCCAGGTGAGACTCTGGAGACATGATCTCGATCATCTTGAGCAAACCGAAGGAAGAGGCGACAATAGGAAAAGAAAATGAAAAAGCAAAAGAGGATAAATGGAAAGAACCATTCACACACACAGTTTTGGAAGCACAAAACGAAGGGAGTCACAGTGGAACGAATCGAGATGCGAAGAGCTTCAGGAACAGGTTGAGCATGCCCTCTCGACGATTCCTCTCGCAGAGGGGCGATGGATCAAACAGATCTGTGGATTCGACGGAAATTCTTCAAAGTCATTTGACCCCTTCATTGAAGATGCGAAGACAGTG
>JAGRAT010000620.1 GCA_020434495.1 Bdellovibrionales bacterium
CATATCAGACGACAATTCAAGTAAAACTAGCTGTTAACGCTCTTTCAGTGTGACCTCGAAGCTATCGCACCACCTTTTTTTGATCTCTAGCCAACTCTTCATAAAAAAGAGTAATTTATCCGAATTACTAGCGTCTCTATGATCATCTTATTGGGTGTATGGCTGAAAAGTATGAATACGACTTGCTGGTGATCGGCAGTGGCCCGGGGGGCCAGAAAGCGGCGGTGCAGGCTGCGAAGCTTGGCAAGCGAGTGGGGTTAATAGATCTCAATCCCACTCTCGGTGGGGTCTGTCTTCACGATGGGACTATCCCGAGTAAATCTTTTCGAGAAGCAATTCTTCATCTTACAGGCTATCGAGTACGTGAGCGATTCGGAAAGGCATATCGAGTTAAGCAGAACATTCTCATGGAAGATCTTAGCCTGTGGTCTTCCGGTATCATAGCCGAAATCGAGCAGACTCTCCGAGCGCAGATGCAGCGAAACCATGTACAACTTATCGCTGGCTTTGGCTCGTTTGTTGATAGTCACCGTATTCGGGTTAGCCATCGAAATAAGAGTGAGACTCTGAGTGCAGATAAAATCGTCATTGCCACTGGTACGAGCCCTCGGCGACCTGAAGGGTTCATTTTTGATGATGAAGTCATCCTCGACAGTAATGGGGTTCTCTATATGGAGAACATTCCGCAGTCGCTGGCGATAGTGGGCGGCGGAGTTATCGGATGTGAGTATGGCTCCATGTTTGCTGCCCTAGGGTGTAAGGTAACGATTATTGAAGCCCAACCACGAATCCTCGGATTTCTTGACCGGGAGATCGTAGAAACTCTTTCGTTTCATCTCCGTGAGCATCGGGTACAGATTCGAACAAGTGAGAAGGTCGTACGTTGCCAGCGTTCTTCAGACGGTAGAGCTATCATCTACCTTGAGAGCGGTAAGAGGTTAGTGAGCGACAAACTTTTGGTATCCGCTGGTAGAGTAGGGAACACTGAGAAGCTTGGTTTAGAAAGAATCGGAATAAAGGTAGATGAGCGTGACTTGATTTCGGTCAATGATTCTTTTCAAACGGCCGCTCCTAATGTTTACGCTGTCGGGGATGTCATTGGATTTCCAGCGCTTGCATCCACCGCTATGGAGCAAGGACGTTTGGCGGTACTATCCGCTTTTGGCATTGAAGAGAATGTTCCACCACAGCCTTTTTCATATGGTATTTTCACCATTCCAGAGATAGCTGCGATCGGGAAAACAGAGGAGCAGTTAAGTGCAGATAGAGTTCCCTATGAAATCGGAACCGCCCGATTTGAAGAGGTAGAGCGTGGGATGATTCTTGGGATTAGCAAAGGCGGACTAAAGCTTCTTTTTCATCGTGAAACGAGAAAAATTTTAGGAATCCATATTATTGGCGAAGGAGCTATCGAGATGATTCATATAGGTCAGTGTGTAATAGCGATGGATGGTACTCTTTCGAATCTTGTACACATGATTTTTAACTATCCTACACTATCGCAGGCTTACAAGATTGCAGCGCTTGATGGTATCAATAAACTTATGGCGATGCAGGGCATAGAGCCTGATGAGATATGAATTTTGCCAGCTTGCTTCTATTGAAGAGCCACAATCGGTTAACTCTCGGTAGGTATGCATCATCTCTTTGTTATTTTTTAGGTCGTTTCTATT
>JAGRAT010000621.1 GCA_020434495.1 Bdellovibrionales bacterium
GCGAGCGCTAAGAGTTATCACCGCTTCGCGACAATAACTTTCGAGAAGCGCCGTATTGAATCATGGGAAAAGGTAACCGTAAGGTTAGTGAAAAGCAGAGGCTTGTTCGTTCTTCCACTGGTCATAAGAGACTCTAGAGAGCTTCCGTACGACCTTTGAGAGGGCATCTATTCTCATACTCAGCTCAATGGGGTCGAGTGCTTCATAAATAGCAGTAAGTGCCTGTTTGTTCTCGTCAGCAACATGAGGATTTTCGAGGACTCTTCGATAGGGAGTTTTTGGCTCATCATGCTTTTTGATGATCTTAGCTCCTACGCGTTTTTTCTCGACGAGCTTCATACAGGGCGTGAAGAAGTTCTTTAGCAGGCACCAGTTGTCTCTATAGAGCTCGTTCATGACAGGAATGAGCTCTGGGTTTTCCATCCGTCCATATCCCATCAGCTGCCTTACAAACGAATAATTCTTTTGCTCGACATGAGCATTATCATCTTTTCGATACGGTCGAGAGCGAGTCATGCGTATATTCTGCTCAGCGAGGTAGCGCACAAGGTGTTGATTGATAAATTCGGTCCCATTGTCCGAATCGAACCCTTGGAGAGGGAATGGAAGTCTCTTCTGAATGTCCTGTATAGCTTCTAGGGTGTTGTGGGCGCTCTTTCCAAATATAGCTCTACACTCCGTCCAAGAAGTCGCTATATCCGTTAGTGTGAGCGTGTGAATATACATGCCGTAAGTCGTTGTTCCGCAATGCGCTACTGTATCAGCTTCCATAAAACCCGGAACGGACTCATTCCACACACACCCTTGAATCGGTATTTCTGTGCGTAAGAGGCTTCCTGGCTTCGTCGTACTTTTACCACGTCTCTTGTAATTTCTTAAGACTCTGTCCAGAGTCGCTGTGCTCACCGCTAGAAGCTTCTCCTTGGTCGAACTCTCAATCAGTTTAAAATGCTTCTCGTAGAACGGTATCAGTACCTCAAGCTGAGGCTTCAGAAGTCTCCCGCTCGGGTAGTGCAGCAACTTCCACATCTTTCTCACGACTTTGCAAAATTCAGGATCTGACCCATATTTCCGCTTCGGTCCAGGTTTCTTCTTTCCTCCCTTATAGCCTTCATTCAACAGCCGAATCGCATATTTTCGGTTAAATCCGGCATTCGCACTAAACTCATCCAGTATCTTGCTCTTCTCCGCTCGACTCGCCACCTGATACCGATACTTAACAACTTGATATAGCTCTTTTTTACTACTCATACTCATTCCTATCACTTCATACATCGCTCCCCCTCGGATTGTGATAAAACGAATATGACTCTAACCCACTAGTTCCTCCCTCCGGTTACCTTTAATTCGATTCAATGCGGCGCTCTAGAAAGATTTGATTAGGAGAGTGATCTCCGGGACCCTTTTAGCTGCTTTGTTATTAAGAGGGGCTACTGTGAAACCTGAGGGGTCAAGACATCACCGCTCCGGTCCTGAAATCGGTGCGGAATCTGGGTACCTATTCCCCGGAAGTGCTGGCCGTCTAAAAAGCCTCTTTCAGGAGCTCGCGCTCAATGAACTTGATGCCGTAACGGCTCCGGAAACTGGACAAGTTTTGATTACTGGCTCTCAGGTGTGTAGTACCGACGACAAGGGAAGGCTCATTATTCCGAAGCGCATTCGG
>JAGRAT010000622.1 GCA_020434495.1 Bdellovibrionales bacterium
GGTCATGAGGTTCGCTTTCAGACCCTTCTTGGGGTTACCGGGTCGGGGAAAACCTTCACGATGGCTAACGTCATCGAGAAGCTTGGGCGGCCGACCTTAGTAATAGCCCCAAACAAAACTCTTGCGGCGCAGCTTTATAGTGAATTTCGTGAATTCTTTCCCAAGAACCGGGTGCGATACTTCGTCTCCTACTACGATTACTATCAGCCAGAGGCCTATGTGCCAGCTACGGATACCTATATCGAGAAAGATGCCTCGATTAATGATGAGATTGATAAACTTCGTCATAGCGCTACTCGAGCCATCCTAGAAACAACTGATGTCATCGTTGTCGCAAGTGTAAGCTGCATTTATGGTCTGGGTGCCCCCGAAGACTATTTTCGAATGATGCTCTTCTTGGAGCCCGGGCAGGAGCTCTCAAGAGAAGATGCTATTAGGCAACTTGTGCTCATGCAGTACCGGCGCTCGGATGTGGAATTTAGCCGTGGAACTTTCCGAGCGCGTGGGGATACGTTGGATATCTTTCCAGCAGATGAAGATTCTTCAGCTTATCGAGCCACCTTTTTTGGAGATGAGGTTGAAGAACTCCATCTCCTTGATCCTATCACAGGTCATACGCTTCAACCTCTCAATCGGGTTGCCGTTTATCCGGTAAGTCACTTTGTTACCGAGCGGGAAAGAATAGTTAAAGCGGCAAAGCTTATCCGAGAAGAACTTAAAATGTGGCTTCCACGACTTCGGAATCAAGGAAAGCTACTTGAAGCCGAACGCCTTGAACAGCGAACCCTATACGACCTTGAGCTGCTCCAAGAAGCCGGATTCTGCTCGGGCATTGAAAACTACAGTCGACATATCGCTGGAAGAGAAGCGGGAGAGCCGCCAACCACCTTGCTCGATTATTTCCCCCCTGATTTTCTGCTAGTAATTGACGAGAGTCACGTCACCCTCCCTCAACTCGGGGGGATGTATAATGGTGACCAGGCAAGAAAGCAGAGCCTTGTTGATTATGGCTTTCGCCTCCCTTCGGCTCTCGACAATCGCCCACTCAATATCGAGGAGTTTTGGGAACGGGTTGGACAGACTATTTTTGTCTCTGCTACTCCAGCTGGTCGGGAATTAGATCTCTCGGAGGGCGTTGTAGTTGAGCAGGTGAACCGACCCACGGGACTGTTGGATCCGGCACTCATTATTCGACCTGCAAAGAATCAAGTTGATGACCTCTTACAAGAGATTCAGGAAACGATAAAGAAGGATGAGCGGGTACTCGTGACCACCCTTACGAAGAAGATGGCCGAGGACCTCGCTGAGTTCCTCCGGGAGAGTGGTGTCAGGTGCCGATATCTCCACTCAGACATTAAGACTATCGAGCGAGTTGAGATCCTTCGTGGGCTTCGAAAGGGAGAATTCGATGTCCTTATTGGGATTAACCTGCTTCGTGAAGGGCTTGATCTCGTTGAGGTAAGTCTTGTGGCTGTGTTCGATGCCGATAAAGAGGGATTTCTTCGGTCCGGTCCGTCGCTCATTCAGACTGTTGGGCGTGCTGCGCGAAACATCAATGGTAGAGCGATTCTTTACGGAGATGTTGTTACGAAATCGATGCAGGAAGCGATCAACGAAACCGAGCGTCGTCGGAAGATACAAGCGGCATTTAATGAAGAG
>JAGRAT010000623.1 GCA_020434495.1 Bdellovibrionales bacterium
GATGGTTACGTCCTGTTTTCGCTACAAATCCGATACTGATGGCTGCTCCTGCCTTGCAACCTCTTCCTCTCGCAGAGGCCGTTGCGAGAATTATGGAGGAGGGAGTGTCCCCGAGATCGCGCCACTCTCCAAGTCGAAAGCCTCCATGGCCAGGTGGTCCCGATGAGCTCGCCTATCACTTAAGTGGAGGGGCGAGTAACAAACCGCTCGTTGATGAACGGGGTCGGGAGCTCTCATTCTCTCCTTATGACTGGGAGATCAGTCCACTGGTAACTATTTACGCCAAGGATCTCCTCTTCCGAAAACTGATGAAAAAACGCATTGTTGACTTTCTGTTCGACTATGACACGAATGAGTGGACCGATCCCCTATACTAAGAAAGGTTGGTTTTACTTGTCTGAAAGAGGGGCTATACTTCTTCGGCACTAACGGAGGAGCCTCATCATGTTGGCAAAAAGCACCCTAACTACCACTGCCCTAAGACTCTGTTTCCTCGCTAGACTCTGTTTCCTCGTTATTGGCGTTGTGTTAACGCGACCGGTTGGGGGAGTGGCCGCTGCTCATGCCGAAGGGAAGGCGGAGCTCAAGAAGATATTTAGTGAAGTCATGCAATTGGTCGAAGAAGGAAATGTCACCAAGGCCGCCAATAAGCTGAACGTTGCGCAGAATCTCGTCCAGGATATCAAGAATGAAGGGCTTAAGAGCTACTTCCCAGATACTGTCTCGGGGCTAACTGGAGAGAAGATTGATATCTCTTCAGCACTTGGGTTGACCAACTTAACTCGTAAGTATGCTGGGGACGGCGTGATTGTCGCTATCTCTCTCGTCGGAGGCGGTAGCAACGGTGGCGCGCTTGGAGGAATCGCTGGGCTCGGAAGACTGGCGGCTATGATGCAGCAGGGGAAGGGGAAGCAGAAGGAGATTCAGGGGTTCTCTGCAAGACTGGATGATGCGGGAGCGTTTCCTGAGCTCACGGTGTTTTTAGAAAGTGGAGCGATTATCAAGATTGAAGGGAAAGAAAATGCAAACCTTGAAAAGCTTGAGAAGTTTGCTCTCGATCTGAAACTGAAACCGCTCGATAAGTACCTAACCGGCGATGCTTTGCCAGGGCACTCCGTGCCGGCAAGTGCTCTATCAGTAAATGCCGCTTCCTCTGCGAAGGCTCCTCCTGCAGGTGTAAATAATGGCGGAGGTAATCGCATTAACAATGACGATGCTAATAAGAAAAACACCGCCGAGTAGCAGTAAAGCAAGTAATAGTAAAAATAGAAAATCAAAACACAGTAATTTCAAATCACGGTAATTTTATGCCATCTCAATCAAAAGTAACCTTAAAAAGTATCTATCGTACCCATACCTGCTCCGAACTTCGTGCTAAAGATGTGGGTAGTGAAGCCACCCTCTCTGGTTGGATAATGAGAAAGCGAGACCATGGTGGGGTTATGTTTGTGGATCTCCGTGATCACTACGGAATCACCCAGGTCGTGTTTCACAACGAGCACTTAGAAGAGCTTCAAAAACTCCGTGTTGAGAGTGTTATCACCGTTACTGGTAAAGTGCTAAAGCGAGAGGATGAGCTCGTTAATCCGAAGCTGGAAACTGGAGAGATCGAAGTTCACTGTGAGCAATATACTGTTCAG
>JAGRAT010000624.1 GCA_020434495.1 Bdellovibrionales bacterium
TTCTGCTGTCCAAATTTTTCTATCTGGAGTGTTGATATGACCGAGGATGGCGTGAAGCGTGGTTGTCTTCCCTGATCCCGTTGGCCCTACGACAAGAAATACACCATGGGGGACAGTAATGATATTCTCGAGTTCTCTGAGATTACGCTCCGAGAAGTTCAGTTTCTCAAGTGGCAACGGCTCGCTTGAAGCGAGAATACGCATCACAATACTCTCACCATTCACTGTAGGAACCGTGGCCACCCGCAGCTCAAGAGGTTGCCCCTTATACTTTACAACCGCCTTTCCATCTTGAGGCTTCCTACGTTCGGAGATATCTAGCCCGCTAATAATCTTTATACGAGAGACAACAGCCCGCACATGAGAAAACGGAATTGAAAGCGAGGCGCGACAAACACCATCGACTCGAATCCGCACTGTTGCGTTCTGCTTCCCCTTCCCCGGCTCGATATGAATATCGGAAGCCCGTTCCTTATATGAATCGATAATGATCTTATTCACCAACTGAATGACAACGGCTTCATCTTCTGCGGGCTCATCTTCGAACTCATCTTCGACGACTTCAACAGACTCCGCTTGTAGCTTTCCGACTAACTCCTGCAGATTCGAAGAACTCTCTCCAATATCTTGACCCGCCCCAAGAAATTTCAGAATGTCGTCAGCGAAGCCGACATGGAACACATAGCTCTTTGCATCTAAGGTATGTTGAATCTCCATCATCTTTTGCGGATCGGTTGGATCATCAACGAGAACCGTTACTTGATCATCTACACTGCCAGCGATCGGCACCCACCGATTGTCCCTTAAATACTTGAGATTTATACCGTGCAAGAGTTCCGGAGGAATCGTGTAGTGCGGATCGAACTCCATAAAAGGAACCTGGTAGTAGCGAGAAAAAGATTCCCCCAATTCAGCACGCGTCACCCCAGTCTCCTTTAAGATGAGCTGTGGTATTGACGCACCTTCAGACTCTGCTCGTTGCTGAATAGTTTTTAGCACTGCGGCAGAGAGCCGCTTGGTCATAATGAGATAGTCAAAGGGAGAGCGTGTTCCTCGTAGCTCATACCGAAATTTTTGAGCAAGAGTACAAGCCAATCCATTCGCTCGCTCCAAGTGTTCCTGCGAAAACTCTCCTCTCGAACAGTTGATCCCTTGCAACACGCCGAGAAACACGTCTTTGAATTTAATTGGAACAGCCAAAATTGCTTTCGTGCGAAACCCTGTTTTCGAATCGAAAGAACGATTAAAAGAAAGCTTTGGATCAATTGCCTTCAACTCTCCATCGTTGTACGCATCAGCGATGAGCACCGAGTTATGGGACATTGCGACATATCCAGCCACTGAATTCGTGTTTATCGGAACTCTGATCTCTCGTCCGGAGGATCCGCTCATGAACTTTGCTACAATCTCGCGATCTGCTCTACCTCGTACATAAATTGATATCCGCTCGCACTCGAGATAAGCACAGAGCTTTGGCTCGAGATGTTCGAATACATCTTCGAAAGTCTCTGCCTGGTGCATCATCGACATTACCCCGGCAAGAGATTGCGATTGACCTATGGTCATGACTTTCTCTCCGAAATTCTCCAAGAGCGCCACATTGAAAGCCCAAGGAGCAGTCCCCAGTTCAACACTGCGA
>JAGRAT010000625.1 GCA_020434495.1 Bdellovibrionales bacterium
ATTTCAGATAAGGTCACCCTTACCGTTGCGCCCACTGTGACAGAGGAGGACGAAGAGGAAGTGCTCATTCCTTCACAGCCAGTGAGCCCAAGTACAGATGCGGCACTTATCGAAAGTATACGGGTCTCAATAGATAAACTTGATGATGTCTTGAATTCATCCTCAGAGATCTTCATCAATCGAATTCGCATTCAGAGCGAAGTTGATGGATTACACCGCAGTGTAGAACAGCTAAAGCACGTCATAGAAAATCTCTCCGAGCTCGAGCAACAGGCACTGAACGAACGTGGCTCTCGCGCAACACGTCAGATGCGAACAGAGCTTCTCGAGATCATGACTCGGACCTCGGTTAAGCTCCCCGCAATTCTCCACGATGAAATTTCGAACTGCTTTAGAAGGTCGCTTGATGGCGTTATCAACAACATCGATTTTCCAGGGTTTGAAGAACTCGCCCTAACCACACTTTCAGTGGAAGAGATAAAGCTCGTGCTTCAAAGCAGCTTGAAAGAGCTCGAGCAGTTGAGTTCTCGACTTCTCAAGGGAGCAATGAGCTTCCGAATGGTTCCTCTGTCGTCCCTTTTTGGTCGATACCCCGCCGAAGTCCGACAGATGGCGCGGCAAACGAATAAGAACGTTCAGCTCGAGATCAGCGGGGAAGACACAGAGATTGATAAGATGCTTATCAACCAACTCGCTGACCCGCTGATGCATCTACTCAGGAACTCTGTAGACCACGGGATAGAAGCAACTGAGATAAGAAGGCAGAAAGGAAAGCCAGACATAGGCCGCATACAACTTCGTGCGTATTACGAGGGGTCTCATGTTGTTGTTGAGATTCAGGACGATGGCAAGGGATTTGAAACAGCCAAGGTTCTTCAGAGAGCAATCTCTGCTGGACTCGTCGATGTCGGCACAGCCGACGAGCTCAGCGAAACCGAGATTCTCGATTTTATTTTTGAACCCGGATTCTCAACTGCAGAACAGATTTCGAAACTCTCCGGCAGAGGGGTTGGTATGGATGTCGTTCGTTCTGCGCTCACACAAATTCAAGGAACCATTCAGGTCACAAACCATGTGGATGGCGGGGCTATCGTCACCATGAAACTTCCGCTTACCCTGGCTGTAGTGAGAATCCTCTTACTGGAAGAAAACTTCCATCAGTTTGGATTTCCGATATTGCAGGTAAACGAGGTAGTTGCCGTCAAAAAAGAAGAGATTCTTCATGTTGGTCAAAGGCTTGCGTGGAACTACCGTGGCCAAACTCTCCCGGTAACCACTCTCTCCAGTATCCTCAACTTTCAGCCGAGCAGATTTATAGAGCAGGAGCTCCCGCTCCTCATTCTTCACGAAGGCGAACGACAAATTGGTGTTCTTGCCGATAAAGTGCTCGGAATGCAGGACGTTCTCATCAAGAATTTTGGGACTTACATCAAGAAAGTTCCATTCATGATGGGGTGTACAATACTTAGCGACAGTCGGCTCGTTTCAATTCTCAATCCAATTGATGTCGTAAACTTTGG
The DNA here is from genome assembly GCA_020434495.1 of Bdellovibrionales bacterium. GTDB lineage: Bacteria > Bdellovibrionota_C > UBA2361 > UBA2361 > RFPC01 > RFPC01. The sequence goes on from JAGRAT010000625.1 coordinate 1,521, forward strand.
AGATGCCGCTACCGTAAAATCGTTCTCCGAGGCAGTAAGCGAAGCGCATAAAGCTCGGGTGGACCACACCGTACTCGTGATCGATGACTCAAAAATTCAACGGACAAAACTCAGCTCTG
>JAGRAT010000626.1 GCA_020434495.1 Bdellovibrionales bacterium
CAACGAAAATACACAGTACCCCGAGCTTCACACGAGAATCGGTGTGCATTCAGGACAGATGGTTGTAGGGAACTTAGGGTCGGCGAAACGATTTGATTACACTGCTATCGGCGATTCGGTGAACCTCGCTGCGCGACTTGAGGGCTTGAACAAGTACTTCGGCACAGACATCCTCTTTTCTGCAAATGTAAAGGATAAGCTGACCGGCTCCTATCGAATTTGCGCTCTTGGAAAAGTAGCCGTCAAAGGAAAAAGTGAGGTCGTTGAAGTTTCGACCATACTCCCCCACGACGTCTCGAAAGAGGACGAAGGAACCTGGAACGAGGCCCTCATCTTGTTTCATGGGAGTGACTGGGATAAGAGTGAAGAGGCGTTCAAGTCACTCCTTATGAAGAAGAGTTACTTTATGAAGAGTGCACAGCTATACCTGCAACAAATTCCGTACCGCAAACTGACAGGAACGGACGACTGGCAGGGAGAGATCGCCTTTGAGGTGAAGTGATCAGTCAATCAGGCAACGAATTTTTCTACGAGCTCGATCCAGAAACGGTACTACGAGCCATTGAAACACTTGGTGTGCGAGCCACCGGACGTTCCATGGCACTTAATAGCTTTGAGAATAGGGTGTATCAGGTCGAGATTGAGATTCCAGAAGAGTTGAAGCTCTCTGCATATGATAGCTACCGCGTCGGAAAGTTCTACCGCCCAGGGCGATGGAGCGAAGAACAGATCCGAGAAGAACATGAATTCCTCCTCCTTTTAGCTGAACACGAAGTTCCAGTAGTCGCTCCCCTTACCTTTCCAAATGGCGACACCTTGCAAATGCTCCCGGATCACCCGATTCGATTTTGCGTTTATCCAAAAGTTGGCGGAAGGCATAGATCCGAACTACCGGATACAGAGCTACGCACTCTTGGGCGGCTACTCGCTCAGGTTCATAATCTCGGAGCTCAAATTCAAGGACGTTCTAGGGTATCACTTTCTGCAAAGAGTTACGGCACAGAAAATGTCGAACTCCTCTGCGAATCTCGATTTCTTCCTGAGGAATCAAAGCTCGCATACCGGTCTGTCGTTGAGCCGATCATTAAACATACAGAAGCGAAGCTCCAGCAAGTTCAGCAGCTCCGAATACACGGCGATTTTCACCTTGGAAATGTCCTCTGGCTGGAAACAATGCCCTTCATCCTTGACTTCGATGACATGCTCTTTGGCCCGGCGGTTCAAGACCTCTGGCTCGTCAACCCTGGTCGAGATGAAGATTCCAAAAAGCGGCAAGAGATCCTACTCGAGGGCTATCAGGAATTGAGAGCGTTTAATCCATCAGAGATTTCGCTCGTAGAACCCCTCCGCGCTTTACGTATTCTTCACTTTCAGGGATGGATAGCTAAGCGGTGGGAGGATCCCGCATTCCCAAGAACATTTGAGCAGTTCGGTACTCCACAGTACTGGCGAGAAGAACTCGCTGCTCTGCAAGAGATCTCAGATCTACTGCTCGCTGAGGGATAAGAACTTAAGAAGGTATTTCATTCCTGATCTCCTTTTAAAACAGGGGCAAGAGAGAATTCGACAACTCGTCCCCTGTTACTCTCCCTTATGCCTCAAAACCCCATGTCACCGAAAGTTATGAGTCGTGAAA
>JAGRAT010000627.1 GCA_020434495.1 Bdellovibrionales bacterium
CTGGCAACATTCGAAAACATCCTCGAGGGATTCAGCAAGTGTCGCCTCACAAACAGGGAGTCCGTGGATCTCTAAGATCTCTCGCGCTTCGGTTTCGAGGAGACTCGTTCTCTCTTCACTTCGGGCCTTCTGAATAATCGCATCGGCACGCGCAATTCGGTCGGCATCAAACGCCTCAAACTCCAGTGGCTTTTGATCTTGAAATTTCCGACGATAGCTACTGTATTCATTCGCAGCAGCAAGAACCCGCGCCGAGCGACCGCATGATTCATATACTGGCACATTATTACGCTTCAGAATCTCTAGAGACTCAGATGCCGCTCTCGCAAAGCTCGAGTGCACAACGAGTGGCTTTTCATACTTGTGAACAAGCTCGATCAGCTTTCTTGCGGTTTCATTCTCTCCCTCAGCGACGCTCTCGGAGATAATCTCTCGGAAGCCACCAAAAAATCCGGTAACGAGCACGGAGTGAACCTCTTCAGAGGCAAAGCACTGCTCTGTGACCTTTGCAATACGAATCGGATCCTCCTCCGCCACACCACCATAATCTATTGGATTGTGAGCAGGCATTCCTGGCAAGAGAATAGGACGAATTCTTTCTTGCAACTCCTTGGAGAAGAGTGGGATACGAAGGCCACAGAGATCGACATTCTCTGCTGCTATGGCGTTATCTCCCCCACCCTCTGACAGTATCGCAACGCGATTTCCCTTGGGAATGGGACAATATGCAAGCCCCTCGGCGAGATCGAAGAGTTCATCGACATTATTCGCCCGAATCACACCAGCTTGCTTCAGGGCGATAGAGACGATTTCACTGGAACTCGCAATTGATGCAGTATGCGAAGCTGCTGCTCGCATCCCTGCTTCCGAGTTACCAACTTTAATAACAACTACCGGCTTTCGGATGGTCGCGGCCCGACACGCTTCGATAAACTGTACCCCCTCACGAATGCCCTCAAGGTACATCATGATTACTTTTGTTTCGGGATCGTTCGAAAGGAACTCTATGTAATGGTGAAGGGAAAAACCGATCGCATTCCCGGCACTAAATATCTTACTAAAGCCGGTATTTCGAATCGCAGCATAATAACAGAGCGAATCGATAACATTACCACTTTGCGCTATAACCGAGAACGGTCCCGCTTTCAGTCCCGGAACCCCAAGCAAGTTAACGGCGGCAGTTCCACTGAACATTCCACTACAATTTGGGCCAACAATTCGAGATCCGGATTTTGCGGCCAAAGCGAGAATTTCGTCTTCTATAGCCTTTCCCTCTGCATCACTTTCACCGAGACCTGCGGTAATAACGATGATTCCCTTGGCTTTCTTCTCGCAACATCCACGAACGGCTTCTACGATTTGATGACGAGCAACGATGATAACAGCGAGGTCGACCTCTTCAGCAGGAACGTCGGCAATGGTTGGGTAGGCCTTATATCCAAAGATGGTTTCGCGCTTGGGATTAACGGGAAAGAGATCTCCATTGAAACCTCCCTCAATGAGGCTTCGTGTTCTTCGCTCAGCAGCTTTGCCTGGAGTCTCTGAGGCTCCGACAATCATTATCGATCTGGGATTCGCCATCGCATCAAGATTCCCAAGCGCACGGTGTTTCTCATCCGCAGAGTGAAACA
>JAGRAT010000628.1 GCA_020434495.1 Bdellovibrionales bacterium
CCTACCCGCTCAAAGAAGGGTTCCCTTCCCTCAGCGGGTAGCATCCGCCTGAAGACTTCTACTCTATCCCTACACTTTTAGTATTCGTGCAACCGAGGTCACACGTCATTCAAAGCTACCGGAAGGGACGGGCTAAGCAATTTTCTCCCATACTTGTTTGAGAATGTTGAGTAGCCGATCTGAGCTGAGCTAAGCTCGTCGGGAGTGATCTGTAAACTGGCTTTAATGGGGCAGAAAATTGCTTAGAGATCAAGGATATAGAGCTGGTGCCCCGCTGGCGAAGCAGGGTGGATTCGACCTTAGTGCGACCTCAATAAGTTCACCTCTTGTGACCATGGCCCAGGGGAGCTCTTTTTCGAGTACTGGAGCTGGGTCCGGCTCTTTTCAGCCGAATCTCTTTGAGGGAGCCGCCCTTCATCAGATGATCTTTGATACCCTCGTTGAAGCGGGAGTAAGAATGCCCCCAACCAGGGAGCCCCTTGCTACCATTCGTACTCCAAATGATCTCTATGAACGACTGTTATATATCGCAGAACCACGAGTTCCACACGGCGATAAGCCGATGCTCCTTTCAAGAACCGGAGAGTTTCGCCTCCGAGGTGAAGTTCCTACCTGGCGAGAAACTGAACGAGTAGAAGAGGCATTGAATCGTGTTGAACGGTTCTTTGATCGATTCGATGACAGGCTCCGCGAACTTGATAAGACAAGACCTTTAAGTGTCCATACTTTCTTTCAAACCTATTGTGCGTTTGTCGATATCTCCACTGCGCTTGTTGATTTTGGGCGAAAGCATCTCCCCGAAGGGAGCGATGTACGAGAAGCTATAGAAGCGCATGAGGGGACGGCAGCTTGGTATATGCGAACGGGTCTCCGTTATGAAGCTGCTCGGAGGTTATCCGGAAACTCTCATTTTTTACCGGAGTCTATTCGAAGTGGACTGACCCACTATGTGGGGGATCTTAATCTTGACCACGATGGTGATAACACCTCTTTAGCTCTCACTGAACATATTCAGCTCTGTATTGAGAGAGAGAAGGAGGCGAGCAGGTTGTTCTGTAATTACGTGAAAGATAATCCTACTTCTGAGCTCGCGACCGTTATTGCTGCCGCTGCTGGAAATTCTCTTTGGAAAGGGATGACACCAAGCGACGACATGAAAAGCACACTCTTTCGCACTTATTCAAACGCTCTTCATATGTCACTGAATAGGACGCAAAGCGGATTTGTAAGAGTTTCAGAGGATCAGCTAAACCTCATGGCTGGAATTGCAGAGCTTCAGCCTGATGAGTGGAAACGGAGGATCGGGCTAGAGATTCAACGAGGCAACTGGGCCGTAGAAGGGCGAGTGTTTGCTACCGGTGCTCTTGCCGCTGGAACCGGAGTCGATCGGCAGACTCGTCACGGGATGGTAACCATGCTCCTCTCCCAGTGGGATGACGTGCTTGATAACTTTGGAACAGCAAAGCCAATTCCTGTTCAGAAACTGCCAGATCCGCTCTGTACATTTCTTAGCACTCCCATTAGTCAATCTTCTGTTCCAGTAGATCAACAATTTCTCTCGCGACTCTCAAAGGGTGGAGGGTTTGCCGATCGATACATGGACCTTCGTATTGAAGCCGACAGGGA
>JAGRAT010000062.1 GCA_020434495.1 Bdellovibrionales bacterium
GCATCTTCGACGAGTTGTGAGAAGTGGTCGCTCCCTCAGTCGATAGTATGTGCCAGTTGAAGTTCGCTTGAGTGAACTTCGCTGTCGAATGGAAAAAACGTGGACGAAGAAAAGTCGGACAAACCAAAATCTCCCTTAACACCAATGGGTGGTGTTTTGATAGAGACCTCCTTCGGCTCAACTGTTGCTGGAAAATCCTCTGCTCCAGAACTCATCGAAAACGATGTCGTACGAGAGAACTCCGAATCGCATTCCCCGGAGCCTCTCCAGGTTGAAAAGGAGCAACGGCCTCAAGAAGCGATCCATGAAGCATTAAATGAACTCGCGCAAAAGCAGAAAAGCATTCCGAATGTGTGCCCTCGAGCAACGATGGAGCTAAGCGCGTCAAATGAGCTGCTAACTGCTCTACGTTACGCATTTCGTGAGGAAAGCAAAGCTGAGGTTGCGGAAGGGGATGCCTCAACTTGTAATTCAGTGGAAGAGGTGAAGACCGAGCCGGCGGTATTATTAGAAACTGAGTCGCAATTCGCCACGAAAGGAAGGGAATCGGTGCTTGAATCTCCTCCTCAGGAGGCTCCAGCTCAAGATAGCGTTACGAGCCTCACCTCCGCCGAGCCCGTCCAAGAAGAATCTGTCGGGGCAGGCGAGGAACAAGCGCCTGACGATTGTGTTGTAGTTTCAGATTTTTGGAAGGAATGTGAGAGGCTAGAGGAATTGCGGGATTGGGCAGGGCTTAGTGCCTTTACCGCACAATCACAGAACGTTTCTAAGCAGGAGTTGAAGTATTGGTGGATTCTCAGCCAATTCAATTTGGATACTCTCTCTACCCCTCTGCTCTCAGCACCTCTTCAGGAGCTATTGAATTCAACTGCTCTTCATGAAGAGTTTGCAGATCGAAATGCACAAGCACGGCTGTCTGCGCTCTGTGGTTCAATCATCAGCAAGAGTGTCGTGGAAGGGCAATCTCCTAGCCAAACCTACGGCCTTCTTCAACTCGCCTACGACAAACTGCAAGTTGAAGATGGAACCTACGATAGCCAGGAGAGAGCTATACTTCATGCCCTGCAGTCAAAGGATACCTTTGTGCTCACTCCTCTCGAAGTCGAGATTGTTCAGAGTTTAAAAGAAAGGCTTGGTTCCCAGGGGAAGTCTCTCGTTGACGAAGCAGCGGAAATTCAACCGGAAAGCGTGGCAACGACCATTGCGGCTCAGGATGAGAGGCATGGAGCGGTATCGTTCGTTTTGAGTATCCGGAGAGCGCTTAATTGGGTGGGTGAATCCGTGGTATTTGCGCTTCGCGCTATCCCTCATAAGGCCCATATATCCGCATTTCTTTTGGCATTTGTAGTGGGAGTGTATTGCTTTCGGGCGCTGTTTTCGGTCGGTGAAGACTCGCGGGAACGGTTAACTTTTTCAACGGAACTCCCGAAGGAAGAGGCTTCGCTGCAGCTCCCAACTCTTGAAGTGCTAGATGCGAGGATGTTTAAAGGTATGTTGCTTGATGCGGAGGTGCGACAACCCCAGGAGGTCAGTCAGAGGGAGAGTAAGCCGGTGGCAACTGCCCCCGCCGTTATTGAATCTCGAGCTCCGAAGATTCGATTCTCTCGGCAGGTCGTCCATACCGATGGCCCTATTGAACCTCGGGATCTCCAAGATGAGATCGCTGCAGCCGACAGCAGTGCTCGGGATGTGACAGAAGATTATGTGCGGGGTTTAGGGGCAGATATGATTGGCGCCCGACCTGATAGCCCCTTAAGTTCTTCCAACGGAAAGGCGAGGCTATATCGAGTTGTTTCTGATACGAATGTACTCAGTGAGCCTTCTCTAGACGGGCAGGTACTTGAGCGGCTCTCTAGCGGGAAGCGGGTTAAGGTCGTGCGACGCTTTGGGGACTGGTTGGTCCTTAGCTCAAAGGATGGCCAGCCGGGATACATCCTCAGGCAGGACGCCGTCGAGGTCGGTGTGAGCCGATCTTAGTTCGCCATGGGCGAGAGAAATTTGCCCGAGTTGACAACTGAGTGATTTTCTTGTGAATTAACGGGTTGAAATCGCGTTTCATGGGCCTCGACTCCCACGGCTGCATTTCTTTTGAGAGCTGAGAGACGTTACAAAAATTTCAGTGAAAAAATAGTCGCTGAGTAAAAAGGATAAAACATATGGCTCGTATTACCGTTGAAGACTGTCTCGAGAGGGAGCCCAACAGATTTTCTCTTGTGCAACTCGCATCAAAAAGAACAAAGCAGTTGCTCTCTGGGGCGAAGCCGCTCGTAGATGTGCGGAAGGGAAACAAGGCGGTAGTAAATTCCCTGCGTGAGATTGCGGCGGGGTTAGTTCGTTTTAAGACCGCTGAGGACCTTGAGCGGGAGCGAGAGGAAGAAGAGCGTCGACGTCAGGCAGAGCTTGAGCTCGCTTCTTCGGAGCGTTCCGTTCATTCTCGAGATGAATCGATCAATCACGTTGAACATGTCGTCTTCGAGCAGCCAGCTCCGGATGAAGAGGAGCCTTCCTCTTCAGATTCGAATAATGGAGAAGGGGAAGCCGGCGCAAGTGGTGAAGAGGACGAAGAGGACTCTGATGATGAGTCGTTGAACTCTTCTCCTTTGTAGTGCTTTAAGGAAGCGCATTAGACCATTTGCCCATTAGACCATTTGCCATGGTCAGCTTACGTTTTTGATTCGGTGTCACGTCTCAGTGCCGGCGGTCAGTTTTAGAGCCGGTGGTTGGGCCAGCGTTCGCCAAGGGTATTCCGCCGATATTTAAACAGAGGTTCCTTCGCTCATTCAATAGGTTATACTGTAGGGCTGGGTCTCAAATCATGGCAGAAGATCATCTCAATCGAATTACACTCGCGCTTAGTGAGTACCATCCTGCTCCGGATCTCGCGTTGATCGAGAAAGCCTACGATTTCATCGCTTCAAGCCATGCCAGTCAGACACGGGCGTCAGGGGAGCCGTACATTAATCACCTGGTCGAGACGGCTCTTCTCGTCTGTAAGTTGCGCCTTGATGTTGCCTCGGTTACCGCAGCCCTGTTGCACGATACGATTGAGGACTGCGAAGGAGTGACTGAAGAGATGCTTCGCGAAGAATTCGGCGAAGATATCGCGGCGATCGTTGAGGGAGTAACGAAGTTAACCCGAGTACGGTTTGAATCACAGGAAGAGAAGCAAGCTGAGGGGTTTCGGAAGATGCTTCTCGCGATGGCGAAGGATATTCGAGTTGTGCTCGTAAAGCTCTGCGATCGGCTGCATAACATGCGAACTATCCGATTCCTTCCTGAAGATAAGCAACGACGTATCGCCCTCGAAACGAGAGAGATTTACGCACCTCTCGCACATCGACTTGGTATTCACTGGATAAAATCTGAGCTTGAGGATCTCTGTCTCCTCAGTTTGAGACCAGAGATCTATGCGATGATCAAAGACAACTTCGCTCGTACGAAGGCGGAGAGAGATAAGTATGTGAAGGACACAGTGGAAGAGCTGCTTCATCACCTGGAAGCCGCTGGAATCTCTGCCTCTGTTTCTGGGCGCTCAAAGCACTTTGCTTCCATCTGGGAAAAGATGGAGCGGAATAATCTGAGTTTTGAAGAGGTGTATGATCTCCACGGGTTTCGGGTGATCGTGCCTACTGTGCGAGCGTGTTACGAAACCCTTGGCGTCATACACTCGGCCTGGAAACCGGTCCCTGGTCGGTTCAAAGACTACATTGCCATGCCGAAGCCGAACATGTACCAGTCGCTCCACACGACGGTGATCGGCCCTGAAGGAAGTCGAATTGAGTGCCAGATCCGAACCCCCGATATGCACCGAGTCGCTGAGGAAGGGATCGCTGCTCACTGGAGATATAAAGAACGTGGTCAATCTGCCTCGTCTGCCGAAACTGATTTCGATCTGCATTGGGTGAGTACTCTTGTTGAAGAGCAGAAGTACCTGAAGAATCCAGATGAGTTTATCCAGTCCGTAAAGGGGGAGCTCTTTCCTGAAGATGTTTTTGTGTTTACCCCGAAAGGGGATCTCATCAGGCTACCGTATGGGTCTTGCACCATCGATTTCGCCTATGCCATTCATTCCGATGTTGGACAGAGCACCATTGGCGCAAAGATAAATGGTTCATTGGTCGGTTTGGATCATGAACTTGAGAATGGTGACACGATTGAAGTCCTCACATCGAAATCTCAAACGCCAAGTCGGGATTGGCTCGGCTATGTCAAGTCTTCAAAGGCGAAGCAACGGATTCGAGCATTTCTGAAATCTGAAGAACACGCTCGCTCGATGGCCTTCGGGATGGAACTCCTGTCGAAAGAGCTTCGAAAAGTGAAGCTCAGCATGAAAAAGGTGGAGAAGTCGAACAAGCTCACCGAGATCGCAAAGGGAATGGGGTTGAGATCGGTGGGGGATCTGTACGCCCAGATTGGCTATGGCAAGGTGAGTGTTGCGAAGGTTATTGCGAAGGTGCTTCCTGATTTTGGTGGGGAAGAGGAAGCTTCAGAACCTACAGAAACTTCGCCGCTCGAAAGAATCTTTCAACGAGCCGCTCGTGCTTCGCGACTAAAGGTTGGGGTTAAGGTCAGTGGGCTCGAAGACATTATGATTCGGTACGCAAAGTGTTGCGAACCTTTGCCGGGGGATCGAATTGTTGGGTTCATCACTCGTGGGCGCGGGGTTACGATACATCGTGCAGATTGTTCACAAGTCCTGAGAAGCGATCCGTTGCGTCAGATTGATGTGTCTTGGCACGGGGATGCAAAGGCTCCAAGGCGGGTGAAGCTCACCGTGCACTCTCGAGACAGCTTGGGGCTTCTCAGTAAGGTCTCACACGCCATTACGGAAAATGGAGCAAATATTAATAGCGCCCAGGTGAACACTACGGATTCGGGCAAGGCGAAGCATCAATTCGAGATTACAATTGACGATGCGAAGCAGCTCGAGAAGTTAATTCGCGCGATTGAGCAGGTCCAAGGGGTTACCAAAGTGGATAGGGTTTTGGGACGAACTTCCTTCGGAGGTGAACCAAGTGCTCGGTAAAGTGCACGGTATTTGGCTGTCTTGATTCCACAGGGTAAGATTCCAGGAATGTCTCGAATTACCATTCTCTTTTTCTTTCTACTCATTGTTGCCAGTGTCGTCACTGACTCCGGTGCGGAAGTACCACGAGATCCCTACTTTGAAACCGAGCAGAGAACGGTACAGATTTACAAAGATACCAAGGATGCGGTCGTCTATATTTCAACCCAGTCCTTCAACCCCGATGTGCTCGTGTACGAAGGGGATGAAATTGCGGGACAGGGGGCTCTGACCCCTGGGGCTGGAACGGGAGTAATCGTCGACAGTGCACAGCGAATAATTCTCACGAGTCTTCATGTCATCAGTGATGCAAAAACTATTCAGATTCTCCTCTCTGATGGAAAGAATTACCCGGCGAGATTGCTTGGTCACGATCCCGAGTCAGATATCGCCGTACTGCAGTTGACGAGCGGCCCACAAGACCTCACTTCCATCCCATTTGGGGACAGTCGTGCTTTGGAGGTTGGGCAACGAGTGCTCGCTATTGGGAATCCGCATGGACTTACGAGGACCCTAACGAGTGGAATAATCTCGAGCCTGCATAGGACCGTGAGAAATCCGAAGCAGGTTCTTATGAAAGACCTCATTCAAACGGATGCTGCTATCAACCCAGGGAGTTCGGGAGGACCACTTCTGAATTCAAAGGGTGAACTCATCGGAATCAACGCCGCTATCCTGAGTCACTCGGGCGATTCGGCCGGAATCAGTTTCGCCGTGCCGATACACCGTATTCGGAATATTCTTCCGGAACTGATCGCCACTGGAAAGGTGCTCAGACCTCGACTTGGCTGGGTGCTTGTTGATACGAATCAGGGGCCACTCGTGCGGCGAGTGCTACCAGGAGGTCCGGCTGAAATGGGTGGATTACAGCCTCTTGAACGTTCAGTCGGTGAGGTGTTTAAGGGGGGAATCGCGCGAGATTTCGAACAGGCCGATCTTATCTCCAAGGTTGACGGAAAACCGGTCGCAACAGTGGACGATGTTGAGCGTTTTGTGTTGAAGGCCCGTCGCGGGCAGTCCTTAAAGCTGACCCTGCGTCAAGGAGGCCGAGCCGGGAAGGAGCGCGTAGTAAACGTAAAGCCGATTTTGCAGTGATGAAATCAATACAGCTTCTCTCTGAAGATACTATCAATCGCATCGCTGCAGGCGAGGTCGTGGAACGTCCGCTCTCAGTCGTTCGAGAGCTCATTGATAACTCACTGGATGCTGGGGCCACCAACCTCACAGTGGAAATCGAGAACGGCGGGCAATCTTTTATTCGAATTGTGGATGACGGTAGTGGAATTCACCCTGAAGAGATCGAATTGGCTTTTGAACGCCACGCAACTTCCAAGTTAACCTCTGAAGAGGACCTCTCAAATCTCGATTCGTACGGTTTTCGTGGGGAAGCGTTGGCAGCAATCGCCTCCGTGTCCAAGGTTCGTATTCGCAGTCGACACGCGTCTCAAAAATCAGGGGTAGAATTAGAGCTTGAGGGTGGCAGTATTACCAGCCGTAAGCTCGCTGCCTGCCAGGTGGGTACTGAGATTCTCGTACAAGATCTCTTTTTCAATACTCCGGCTCGACGGAAATTCTTGAAGACTGAACGAGGGGAGGTCGGGAAGATCTCGAGTTGGTTGAAGTCCAATTTGTTGCTCCATCCAGAAGTTCGTCTCATCTTTAAGAGTGATGGGAAGGAGAAGGTTCGTCTTGCGAAACGGGAGAGTTGTCTTGAGCGAGCCCGGGAGATCTTTGGTCCCGAGGTTGTCGAAGTGGACTACGATGAACCCGGAGGTTTGCGTGTTACCGGACTGCTTGGTGCGCCGCATCTTGCAAAAGTTTCTCCCACGGCGCTTTCACTTTTTGTCAATCGACGGCTCCTTGTTGATCGTTCAATAGTACGTGCGATACGGGAAGGGTATGGTGGGACGGTAAAGCCTCAGCAAACCCCACTTGGATTTCTTCATGTCGAGCTCCCAGCGAGCCTCGTTGATGTTAATGTGCACCCACAGAAGCAGGAGGTGAGATTTTGGGATAGCTCGAAGGTCTTTCAACTGGTTCTCCGAAGTGTGCGAATTGCAGTCGGATCATTCCAGGTGAGACTCGGGGCGGGAGCGGAGCTCAGACCTCAGCGAGAGATTTCATCGGGGTCTCCGATAGAAGCGGGAAGGTTTGAGTTTACAGGTTCTCGAAGAGGCTTTGATGCTTCTCTTCATAGCTTCACAACTGCTGGGAGTTTCGTATCTTCAGTCGAAAGCGATCCGCTTTCAACGACGAGATCGGGAATTTCATTTGCGGGCAGTATGGCAGTATCTGCTGGAGTGGGGCCGGTCGACAACGTTCAAGAAACACCTCAGAGCGATTTTGGGGGAACACCATTCCGGTATCAAGACCTTCGGTATGTCGGAACAGTGCTCCAGTGCTATCTCCTCTGTGAGTGGGGGGAGCAGTTTGTTGTTATTGATATGCATGCAGCGCATGAGCGGATTAATTATAATCAGATACTCCAGAAGCTGAGGCGCGGGGATCTTAAACGTGAAAAGCTCCTGATCCCGCTCTCGGTGCAATGTGACGAAGAAGCCGTCGAACGAATTCTCGATCACCGACTTCTTCTTGAACGTTGTGGGTTTCGCGTGGAGAAGTTAACGCCAGAGATTCTAGAGATTTCAGAGAAGCCAACATGGATTCCTCTGAAGCATGTAAAAGCAGCTCTAACGGCGCTTGGTGATGACGATCTCCCTGTTGAGCGAGCATTAGAAGCCGAGCTTGAAAAGGTAGCTGCTCGGCTCGCCTGTCACGCGAGTATTCGTTCTGGTGATATTCAATCCCGGGAAGAGGTGTATGCGCTTTTTGCTGCACTCGATGAGACAGAGTGGAACTCCGCTTGTCCGCACGGTAGACCAGTGGTCATTCACTTCACAAAAGCGGAGCTGGAACGTCGCTTTGGCCGGGTTGGCTAAGATGGGAGTAGGGCAGACCCTTGTACTCTCCGGATCTACCGGGTGCGGGAAGTCCGAGCTTGCGCTCGCCCTTGCAGAAAGGTTTAACGGAGAAATTGTTAACGCCGATTCCGTTCAGCTGTATAAAGGCCATCACATTGGCGCTGCCGCACCAGAGCCAAAGTCTATGGAAAAGGTTCCACACCATCTCTACGGCGTAATTCCTGGAAATAAATCGTTTGATGCCAAGCAGTATGTTGAGTTAGCTACACAGTCGGTTGCGGGTATTCGGGATCGAGGGAGGCTCCCTATCGTCGTCGGGGGCTCGACCCTTTACCTTGAGGCACTTTTGCATGGACTTGCTGAGCTTCCTGCTGCTGACGAACAGCTCCGCGGACAATTAGAGAAAAAGAAAACGGCTGAGCTGTTTAGAGATCTGGAGGGTCTTGACCCAAAAAGAGCAACAGAGCTTCATCCCAATGATAGGGTGCGCATTTTACGTTCTCTCGAAGTGAGTTTGTTAACAGGCGTGCCTTTCTCTGAACAGAGTAGCAAGAGAGGCCCCAGCCCGTTGTCTGGGAATGTTCTCACTATTGTCCCCCTTTGGAGCAGGGCGACTCTCTATGAAAGGATTGATTCTCGTTCACGGAAGATGGTTCAGAGCGGATTGATAGAGGAAACGGGTGCCCTCTATCAACAGTTCGGAGAGGAGTGGCAATGCCGGGGAGCTCTCGGATATCAACAGACTCTTGCTGCCATACTTCGTGATGGCGAAGAGCGTATTGACCGAGAGGCTCTCGTGTCGGAGATCGCCCAGTTCACGAGACGGTATGCGAAGCGGCAGATGACGTATTGGCGGAATGCCCCGAAGAAGTTTGCTATGGACTTTGAGCCAAAGGAGGCTGCACAAGGAGTTGAGCAACGTGGTGAGGAGAGAACTGATCGAGGCAAGCCAAAAGAGGAGCGGAAGGGGTTTTTGGCCTTTCACCAGAGCTTTGAGGAACTTGTGCTAGCCGTTTTGGCGCGATTCGATAGCTACGACGAACGGCAAGTTGAGAATGAAGGGGGAAACACCCGCGCGGTGATGTTCTCCACGGCAGAAGGGCTCGGATTACAGTGATAACCGAGCCCTGGATTGCTTTTTTATGATAAGGCGAAGAGACTACGGGCCGAGGAGTTACCTGTTATATGGCAATTATTGAACACCCCCTGGAATTCGAGAGATCTCTTCTTGAGCTTGAGATTCAGCTTGATGCTCTGAAGGATGAGATCGCAGCTGGAGATTCTGGGAAAACTAGTGAGTTTGATCGGCTGCAATCAAAAGCCGAACGTGCAAGGCGTGATACCTATTCAAGACTCTCCGCGTATCAGCGTGTACAGCTTTCTCGGCATTTCGATAGGCCTTTCACCCTGGACTACATCAAGTATCTCTTTACAAATTTTAAAGAGCTTCACGGAGACCGTGCGTTCCGCGACGATCCGGCGCTTGTCGGGGGAACCGCCCTTTTTGATGATCTCCCTGTGATGATCGTTGGTCATCAACGTGGGCGCGGCATGCAGGAGCGCATTAAGAGAAACTTTGGGATGCCACAGCCTGAAGGATATCGGAAGGCGCTACGATTGTTTCGATTGGCAGAAAAATTTGAACTCCCGGTCATTACCTTTATCGATACCCAAGGAGCCTATCCGGGTTTGGAAGCTGAGGAGCGAGGACAGAGCGAGGCGATCGCTCGAAACCTTCAGGAGCTCTCTGAGCTTACCACTCCTGTTATTAGTGTCGTCATTGGCGAAGGGGGAAGTGGTGGCGCGCTTGCCCTCGGAGTAGCGGATAAAATTCTTATGCTCGAATACGCCTGTTATTCGGTAATCACTCCCGAAGGGTGTGCCTCAATTTTGTGGGGAGCAAAAGGGGATGATACTAGCCAGATGGCTTCGGTTGCTGCTGATGCGCTGCAGTTGACCGCAGACCGCTTGCAGACGTTTGGAATAGTCGATGAGATAGTGAATGAACCGGTTGGAGGCGCTCACTGGAATCACAAGGAGGCGGCAGAGAACCTCGGTAAGGCGCTTCGCCAGCACCTGGGAGATCTCAGTAAATTGAGTGTTGGTGAGCTACTTGAGTCCCGCTATCAGAAGTATCGGAAGATCGGTGGGGTGACCCCAGCCGCGTAATCGAATGGAAAGATTAATCGATTTGAAAGATCTGGCCGTGTAACTCGATCTGGCCCTGTAACTCGTTCTGGTCCTGTAATTTGGCGAGAATTTGGTGGTGTTGCTTCTGGGGTGCACCTTCTTATACTCTACCAGCGCCGATTTGAAGAGCGGCCAGAGTTTTACTGTAACGGAGAAAAATGGCAAAAGACGCAATTGAGATGCATGGAGTGATCAAGGAGTGTTTTCCAAACACCACCTTTCGCGTGGAGTGCGATAATGGTCACGAGCTTTTAGCGTATCTCGCTGGAAAGATGCGTCGGTATTATATCCGTGTACTTCCGGGCGATCATGTGATTGTTGAGATCTCCCCTTATGATCTTTCCAAGGGAAGGATCGTGCGGCGATTAAAGGAGGCTCCTAAGCCATCCGATTCAAACGAGTCTGGCAGCGATAGCGAAAGCTCTGGCGGAAACGACTAGCTCCTGTCAGAAAGCTCGGCCAGTAAATTAAAAGTATAAATGCCGTCGTCATGGCCGTCTCCCCAGCGAACGCCGAGAGCGTAATTGCCCACTCCCCATATTTCGCTTAGCTCCAACTGTTCATTCCTGGTGTGGGAGACTACGGTTAGCATCGACCGCTTCGGGGTCAGAGGAGTAGAATGGGATTTGTCTCCCCGCTCTTCTCGGCAATTTGCGCAGGGGCATGCCCGTCTTAGCATCTCGGAAGTTATCAGTTTAGCCGGCTTTCCGAGTTCCCAGGTAATATAGAGACCCTCATCCTTGTTCCGTTCTATTTTCAGAGGTTTGAAAGTAGTTTGCTCCATAAGGTGTCCTTCTTGTCTCGAAGCTCTAGGGGCCTAGGCGAGTCCCTGACCGATACGAAAAAGCCAGCTCTTTAAAAGAATGGCTCAGGGTTATCGGTTGCCCGAACGATAGATTCATAATGATAATAGACAGATGAGCCATGGTTTTCCATATTGCTCATGAATGTTTGGTCGTCACCAAGAGAAATTGCCCATACAGCCCATTGCCTGAGATGAAAGAAGAAGCGATTAACAATGCCACCCTCGGCAAGTATCAGATTCTCGGGACCCTCGGTCGGGGGTCAATGGGAGTCGTGTACAAGGCGCAGGATCCTGGAATCGGGAGAATCGTCGCTATTAAGACCCTTAGAAAGATTGGACCTTCTAAATTTCAAAATGCGGAAAGCGCGCTCGAGAGATTCAGGACGGAAGCGAGATCTGCAGGCCGGCTGCGGCACCCAAATATCATCACTATCTTCGATGCGAGTATTAATGACGATACGCCGTTCATTGTGATGGATTACGTTGAGGGATCGAGTCTCGAATCCATTCTCAATGCTGAAGGGAAGCTTCCTCCCCAGCGAGCAGTTCCGATGTTGCGACAGATCGCTGAAGCGCTTGATGAGGCGCATTCCCACGGAGTTATTCATCGAGACATCAAGCCGAGCAACATCGTGGTAGATGGGCAGGGTCGACCGTATATCCTAGATTTCGGTGTAGCAAAGTTGAACGAAACGATTCAAGAGGAGATGGAGGAAAAGCCAAAGGAGCCGGTGATGGGCACGCCAGCCTACATGTCGCCAGAGCAGATCCTTAATCGGCAGCTCTCTTCGAAGTCGGATATCTTTTCCTTCGCGCTGCTCTGTTTTGAGGTCCTCACCGGGAGTAGGCCATTTCCGGGCGACACCTTTAACGAGGTCGTGAATAGTATTTTGCACAATGCGCCGATACCGATTACCAGCCTAGTTCCGGATTTCCCGCTTCAGCTTGAAGTCGAGTTCGAGCATATGTTGGCCAAAAAGCCAGAGGATCGCCCGGAATCAGCTCAGGAAGTCGCTCGTCTCATCGAGAAATCCTTGCAGTCAGCGGTCGGGGCTGGGGCAGTAAAGACCGCTGGAAGCGCTACAACGAGTCGCTCGAGAAAGCCATCAGAGTGGCGTTCCATTGGGGTTTCCACTCCCAAGGGGGCGGCGGAAGGTGATGTTGGCGAGCAGGAGGCGGCAGCCTCTGGTTCAAGTGAACGTCCGAAACCGAGGAAGTCTGACGGACAGCTTGTTCCTCTGCATCAAAATCATGTGCCAGCGGCCTCTCTCGGAAGGCCCAATACGGAGCAGTGGTCTGCACCTGGGGCTGCACCGGGTGATGTTTTTGCTCAGGGCGATGTCGGGATTCGGCAGCAGGTGAGGTTCCGAAAGCAGTTTTCCCCCTTTCGAGCGGGGGTACTGGTGTTGGGAATAGCGGCCGTGGTTGCTTCGATATTCATCGTGTATTCCGTAATTGCGGGAATTGATCTGCAGAGCTCTCTTGGACTGAAGGATCCCCCAAAGAGTGAGCAGCCGCCTACTCCAGTAGTGGACAGATCTCGAATATTGGATGATGACAATAGGATTATCTCCTTTAATCGGGTGCCATCACACGTTGGTAAAGAGATCGAGTCCTCGGCTCTTTCTGAGCTTACGGACGAGCAGGTTCTCGGGGTGCTTGTGTCTCCCGATACCACTGAAACTCGTAAGCTAGAAGCCTTGACTGAAGTGCGAGTTCGAAAGCTTGGGGAGTTGCACCGCAGAGAGATCGGAGAGAACCTCCTTAACCATGAGAGCTATGTTGTTCGTATTGAAACGGTAAAAACACTTGGAGAGCTCGGCATTCGAGAAGCGGCCCCTCTACTCCTTGATCATCTTGGTGACTACGACCCGCTGGTTCGTGAGGAGATAGCGCGAGCGCTTGCCAAACTCGGGAGTCTACGCTCGGTCGCTTACCTGAGGCAGTTCTACAATACGGAACAGAATCCAAAGGTGAAGAAAGCGATTAAAGCAGCTATTGAGTCGATCACCGGATTGCCGATGAAAAGCGCTTTTTAGTGCTCCCTTCTTATTAGGCGTCCCTTCTTATTGGGCTCTCTGTTATCAGGATTACACTTTTATCAGGATTACACTGCTATCAAGATTACACGGCTATCAGGATGAAACTGCTATCAGGATTACAATCGGGTCGCTTTCATGCAGATAACTCTACCGCGCGAGCAATCTTGCATCTTCAGTGAGCTGCTCGAGTTGACGTTCGAGGTCAGTAAGTGAAGCGCTATCATCTCGAGATATGGATTCGGACTCCCAACACTTCGCAATGAGGTTCCGATAGAGCTTCAGGGTGTCGGTCAATTGCACCCGTATTTCACTGTTGTTCAGGTTGCTGTTGCTAACTTCGGTCTCGAGGAAGTGGGACCAATCTTTAAGCCGCTTCTGTCTTCGAGAGAGTCCAGATAGGTCTCTGCTATTGTTATCTTCGTGGTCAGAATCAGAGGGAGAAGAGACGGTATTGCCAGGCATAATTCAACTAACTTCTCTATGATGAATATTCGGATGGAGTATACTGAGCCGAAGTTCATATGGAAACAGCGAAGAGAGAGAAAAGGATCATAGGAAGAAAGAGGACGTGAAATGACAGCA
>JAGRAT010000629.1 GCA_020434495.1 Bdellovibrionales bacterium
TCCAGCGGCGGATAATTCTCATCAAGACGGGATGTCGACCCGTTCGAGCGAATACGCTGAGCATGCTTGGACCCGTGACGAGAGTATCGTTGCCATTGCGCTTCGCAGAGGTGGCCTTGAAGAAGCTTCTGCAGCTGTCGTTGAGAACTTACTTGGATTTTATGCAGATAGTGCTCAGCGTAATCGATTTGTGAAGTACGTGCTTACGGATACTGCTACTGCTAAGGAATGGTATGCCAAAGGAATACACATTCCTCATATCAAGGCCAAGATCGAAAACGGGAAGATGGTACCCTTCGAGCAGTGGGGCCACCAACAACTTGATGCGATGGGGATGTGGCTCTGGACCACCTTTCGTTCTGCAAACGTTGGATTGGTAGATCTTCATGAGCTCAATGAACGGTTTGCAAGCGAGATTAATCCTAATGAGGCAAATGATAGTGTCTTGGGGTTGGCCATTAAATTCCTCAACCGTATTGAGTATTGGGACCAAGATGATTTTGGGCCGTGGGAAGACAAGATGTTTCGAAAGCGCGGCACTAGTGTTGGCATCTGTGTCGCTGCCCTGGAAAAGGCGCAACAGTTTTTTGAAAGCCACCCCCACCGCTACAATGCACTACCAAATGGACCGGATTCAGAAGCGCATATCTATCTGAAGCTAGAACTTGAGAACGCGATATTTCATGGACGAAGAGCTCTTGAGGAGCGGGTTCCGAAGGATGGTCGATTAGCTGTAGAGAATGATCGTTGGCAATCGGATGCGGCGCTTACTTTTCTGCTCTATCCCTTTTCGCCTACCTTAGAGCCTGCTCAGGAATCCGCGCTGCTTCGGAGGATCTTTGAACGCGATAAATCGGGGCAGTTTTGTCGAATTGGAGAGCTTGGAATTAGTAGGCGAGGGGAGGATGACTACGTCGGACAGGACTACATTTATAATCCTGGCGGCAACGGAATATTCGCTGACATGAACACACCTGGTTATAAGCCAGCCGAGTGGACTCTCTTTGATGGGCTTCTCTGTGGATACTTTGCGAGGAGGTATATCAACTCAGTACGGGAAGGTGGGCTTCCAAAAGAGGACACCTTGAGCCTTCTCTATGCGAAACGGTTCTTTCGACGAATGGCCTCCCAGTTTACCAAAGAGGATGATCAGTTCACCCTAGCTGCCGACGGTACTACTATCAGCACCAACAAGGGCGTTATTCCAGAGGCGTTCTTTTGGGATTCAAAAGAAGAACGTTGGCGAGCAAATCACAACACTCCTCTCCTTATGGCCAACGCAGCGCATGCACTAGCGCTTGAGCGCATGGTGCACGCACTTGCGATGCACGAGGCACTGCATCGGAGATAGCCTGAACCTGCTGAGTTCAGCCCACCCTGGGAATGAATGACGTTGTTATTTTTGCGGTCATGCAACAAAAGTCCTTCGCGACGATGTGATTGTCCCTATGCAATTGGATTTTCATCAGCGGTGGGTTCTTTTGAGTGCTGCTATAGCCGATGGCAGAGAGTTTTGATCTCATTTTCTGCAAGGTGTCCCAAGCCTTCTGTGCTTCCCCGCTCTCTTTGTCTCCGAGTAGTCCATGAGGTCCATCGATCGCTCTTCGAGTCAGATGAACTCA
>JAGRAT010000630.1 GCA_020434495.1 Bdellovibrionales bacterium
ATTGCCGGAAGCCCCCGGAGGGACAACACATACTAGCCGCTAAAAACAGGCAAAAGCCCAGCAGCTTTTGACCGTGAAAACCGGGCAGTTT
The DNA here is from genome assembly GCA_020434495.1 of Bdellovibrionales bacterium. Taxonomy (GTDB): domain Bacteria; phylum Bdellovibrionota_C; class UBA2361; order UBA2361; family RFPC01; genus RFPC01. The sequence goes on from JAGRAT010000630.1 coordinate 92, forward strand.
CATTGGCGGTTAGTATACATGTAGAAGGGTCAGGTAACTTTCTGCTCCTCAACCAATTTCCGTATATATTCGGCCTCCTGATAACTCGCTAGCCTCGGTGCCTCTTTCTTCTGATCAATTCGCCGCGCACGAGAAAGCTCTCGCATCATGTCCTCCTTCTTCGGAGGCTTTATGAGAAACCCACTTGCTCCTAGTCGCAGACAATCAACGAGCATATCGAGCGTACCGTGTGCAGTAAGAACGATAATAGGAAGATGTTGCAAGCGAGGATGACTTCTAACGATCTCGATAAATTCCTTGCCGGAGATCTTTGGCATCCGAATATCAGTAACAATACACTTGTAGTGATCTGGATCGCGCTCGAGGCTCTTTAATGCCTCATCAGCCGAGGCGCATCCAGTAACCTCGGAAAATCCAAGACTCTCGATGAAGATACAAATGATATCGCGAGGTGAGTCGAGATCCTCCACGACCAGAACTGGAAAGGAGTTCGGGTGGGGTTCCTCCTGCCCAGGATGAAGCTCAGCGAGAGCTCGATTCAGATCCTCCAAGGATAGGGGCTGAAAACCCAAGACCTTATAGTACGCAGGATTTTCCCGAAACTCTCCCTCAAACGGAGTAACAAAAGCGAGCGCCGTAGGATCGGCATTCCAAAGAGCCAAACCAAGCTCTGTAAGCTGCTCCTTCGTGCATTCATCTTTGACGATGAGCAGATCGAAATTCCGCTCTTTCATCCAACCAATCGCTTGGTCGACAGTTGTAACGAACTTGACACTCACAGCGCCTTGCTTAAGTCGCTCCGAAAGCTCACCTCCACTATGGAAGTCTGTTGTGAATATGAGAACTTTTCGCATTTTACTCCTCATAAGGACCTCGAGGGGCATATCGCAGTGATAAAATTAACACCCCTCGATTAAAACACGAGAACAGCCTTTTTCAACTGAGGGGTTCTCGGTATAAACTACCTCAGGGTAGCATTGAAGCTCGTAAGCCGCTTCAACCATTTCTATAGCAATCCTCAAAGATATCATCACCCGAGCAAGGATATTTTTGAGGATTGCTATAGCTCCCAAAGCGACAATGACGAGCCGTCATTTGGCCGCTTAGTCAGTTGGCCTTTACATCTAGGCAGTTCATGTAATTGCTTTAGATGCTAAAGATTTCAGGTCGGGAGACAAAAAAGTCATCTCGAGAGTTCGGGGAAATATCAAGAGGAATTTATGAAGCAAGCACTCCTCCTAGTAATAGCAATCGGATTTGGATTAGGGGCCTATTTCTACTACCAAAGCCAAGAAAGAGAAGACTCAGCTCTACAGGTAACCGCTCCCACTTCTTCAACTCAACCAAATAGTGGGCAAACCGGTAGCAGCCCTTCAGGGAATATCACCAGATCAGACAATGGAATCGAAACCTCAGTTGACGGTCTCGCCCCAAAAGGAGCAAGCGAGGCCGACGAAGAGGATGAGGAGTATGATGATCGCCCAGCTGCAGAAGTATACAACTCCCTC
>JAGRAT010000631.1 GCA_020434495.1 Bdellovibrionales bacterium
GGTCTGTCCTACGGCAGACGAGCGCTAAAAGTTATCACCGCTTCGCGGCAATAACTTTCGAGAAGCGCTCTAGTCCTTATCTCGCTTGAAACGTATGCACGAAACAACTTCTTCATCCATTCCCACTTGTAACAGGGCTCCTGTTTTTCTCCTTTTTGCTTTGTTAGCCACCTGCTTATTTCTTTTTTTGTCGGGTATTAGCGCTCCCTTTATCTCTGTCGGTGAGCCACGAGAGGCGGTTGTTGCTCAATCCATGGCACTAAGCGGCGATCTCTTAAAATCAGTGAGGTACGACCAAGATATCGCGACGAAACCTCCAATGTTGCACTGGTTGATGGTTGGAAGCTCTCTCATTACTGGTCAAGTCGATGAGATCGCAGCGAGACTTCCTTCTGTCCTTGCAGCCACCATAACCCTCTTGGTTTGGATCGTGTATACATTTCCACTCTTTGGGTTAGCCCGAACGCTTCTCGCATTCTTCATTCTAGCGACTTCCGTAGAGTTCTTTCGACATGCGGCTCACGCTCGAGTTGATATGCTTCTTTCCTGTTTTATGAGCCTTGCGCTGCTCGCTCTCTTCGAATGGACCCAAAGTAAGAAAAACAGATATCTGATGCTCGCGTCCCTGCTCATGGTAGGCGCCTCTTTAACGAAGGGACCTGTTGGGGCAGCTCTTCCAATTGCCATCACCGGAATAGCCCTTGTCTGGTGGAAGGAACTCACTCTTGGCAAAGTTATGCGCCTCGGACTGACTGGTGCTGTCGCCATTCTGCCCCTCCTCCTTTGGTATTGTGCAGAAGCTGGGGCCAAAGAGGGCGATCTCATGACCATTGTATTGACCGAGAATCTCGGGCGCTTGCTCGGAAACATGCAGGCCGGAGACGACCCACATGCACATGGCTTGCTTTATATGTTTGGGGCACTTTTCATCGGAACCATTCCTTGGTCACTATTCGCCATGCCTTCGCTCGTTTACGCTTGGAGAAGACGCCCAAACTTTCTTGGAGAAAAATTGTTCGACAACCCAAGAAAGGGCCGCTTCTTCCAATGGTGCGTCATTTCGTTAGCAGTTACATTCATCCTTTTCCTCATTCCATCAAGTAAACGCGGAGTGTATCTCCTTCCAGCCTATCCGGCGACGGCGACGCTCTTATCGCTGCTTCTCTTTGAAACCTCTCATCGATGTGAAAAAGTCTTCCGCCGAACGACTACCGGCATTCTGGCATTCGTGGGCTTCCTTTGGCTGGCTATCATCGTCGCCAGAATGCATCTCGTTACGGTGCAGGACTTCACCTCTTCCGAGAAAACAGTGGAGAAGATCTCCTTTTACATCGACTCACTAACGCTTTCACCTGGCTTTGCGCATCTCTTTGACTGGATACTCTCTCTTGCACCTCTAGTATTAATTGTCATTACACTTGTCGGAATTTCCAAACAGAGATTCCAACCACTTTTAACTTTTGGCGTGGTGTTTGCCACAATCGCTGCCATTGCAAAGACTCAGATTGTCACCCCTATAGCAATACAGCTCTCCCCAGAGAGGTTCATCGCAAAAGAGATCGCCATCCATCAACCAGATGAGATAACAGTAC
>JAGRAT010000632.1 GCA_020434495.1 Bdellovibrionales bacterium
TACGAGCCGAATGTGGCCCATATAATCCCGCGATTTCCTGGAATCATTCGAGAGGCGAAAAAGCACCTCGGAGAGAGTGTCAAGAAGGGAGATGTCCTTGCAGTTATAGAGAGTAACCAGTCGCTTAATCCATACGAAGTAAAATCTCCCATATCTGGGGTAGTGGTGAAGCGGCACTCAACAGTGGGTGAGTACGCTTCAGAGACAACAGACATCTTCGTTGTTGCCGACCTATCCAAGGTATGGGGTGAATTTTACGTATTTTCAGACGACTTTGGGAAAATTGATATCGGAGCTCTAGTGGTGGTTGAAGCAAAACCTCTTAAAGACCCGGTTAGGTCTTCAGTCTCCTTTGTTTCAAAGATCGTTGATGAACATACTCAGTCGAAGTTTATTCGAGCGATTCTAGAGAATCCGAAAGGGATGCTCTACCCAGGAGCGTTCGCAAATGCACTGGTGGTACTGAAAACCATAAAGGTAGATGTCACAGTCGAGAGAAGTGCTCTCCAAAGGCTTGAAGGACGGGAAGTGGTGTTTGTCTGGGAAGGAGAGGTCTTTGAAGCAAGGCCGGTCATCACAGGGAAGCGGGACAAGCAACGCGTTGAGATTTTAAGTGGGCTTAAAGCTGGTGAGATGTACGCCACAGGAAATACCTTCCTCATAAAAGCCGAGATCGGAAAAGCTGAAACCGAACACGCTCACTAAAGTTTAAGGGAAACAACGATATGCTTGAGTCAATTATACAGTTTTCTATAAAGCATCGATTCTTTGTCGTGCTCATCACGTCGATGTTCGCACTGCTCGGTGTTTACTCATTTACCCAGCTTCCAATCGATGCTGTGCCGGATATAACCAATAACCAGGTCCAGATTAATACCGTTTATACGGCATTTGCTCCAACTGATATTGAGAAGCAGATAACTTTCCCAGTGGAGACGGCTTTAGCGGGCATTCCGGGTCTTGATTATACACGTTCAATTTCAAGAAACGGCTTCTCGCAGGTCACAGCCGTTTTTACCGACGATAGCGACATTTACTTTGCAAGACAGCAAGTTGGAGAACGCCTAATCCAGGCAAAAGAAAGTCTCCCAGAAGGCGCCGAGCCCGGTATGGGGCCGATCTCAACAGGTCTTGGCGAAGTTTATATGTGGGTAGTTGAGTACGAAGAGCCAAAGAAAGAAGTAAAGAGCGGCGCTTCCGGCTGGCGAGTAGATGGTACCTATCTTACTCCTGAAGGAAATGTCTTACGTACTGAGCTAGAACAAGCTGCTTACTTACGGGAGGTGCAAGACTGGATTATTCGTCCTCAGCTTGCACTTGTGAAGGGTGTTGCTGGAGTTGATTCCATCGGCGGTTACTTAAAGCATTTTACTGTTGAGCCGGATCCAGAAAAGCTTCTTGCTTATAATTTAAGCTTTCATAATTTAGTGGATGCTCTTGAGCGAAACAATATCAGCACCGGCGCTGGATATATTGAGAACCGTGGTGAGTATTACGTCGTTCGTGCTGATAGCCGATTGGCTGGAATCAAAGAGATAGAGTCCGTTGTTATCGGTGAGAGAGGGAATATTCCGATCCGAATTAGAGATATT
>JAGRAT010000633.1 GCA_020434495.1 Bdellovibrionales bacterium
GGCGATGGATTTCTGGACATTGTCGCAGGAGGTTACCTAGATAGGGGATATACGGTCCTATTAGGGGACGGACAGGGTGGATTCAGCGATGATACCACAACCGGTCTCGTTGGACAGGGAGCGTATGCGCTAGCTATTGGGGACCTTAATGAGGATGGATTACAAGACGTTATCAGCGTAGGTCCAGCAAATGCCAGCTCCGTTTTAATTGGAAATACAAGGGACGGCATTCAACCGCTTTTAGAGTTTTCTCTAGCGACGAGAGCTGATGCAAAAGCAGCACTCGCCCCTCTTGAACGCAGGTTAGAAGATCTGTCGATACAGCGAGGAGTAATAGGAGCGTATCAGTCGCGAATAGCTTCTGCTGTTAGCACCCTTGGCTCTCAATCCGAGAACTACAACGCGGCCGAATCTCGAATTCGCGATGCAGATATCGCCAATGAAACTTCAAACCTCACCCGACTACAGATCCTTCAAAATGCTGCTGCTGCGGTACTTAGCCAGGCAAACCAACAGCCTGCCTTGGCACTTCAGCTCCTCTAAATTACGAGCGGCCAGAAAACCCGAGAGACTTAGTGCACTCCAAGGCAGCATTTTGTTGAATGTAAAAAGAGAAAGAAGGGAAATCAGAGAGACTGAGGAGAAAAGAGATGCTTACTTCGCTTCACTGGAAGTTGTTTTGATTGATTTCTGGTTGCCGAACCTGACTGTAAACGGCGATAACCGCGTGCGGAGGGAGCGGTAGATAGATCTTCCCTGTAGAACCGTTAGTAAACATTTGAGAGAGTGGGTGGGAAGTTGTTCTGGGTGTGCAGTAAGGCAGGAAGTAGTGCCCCTTCGGGCCATACGACTTTATGAAAAATGTTTCTAGGGGAAGGATCTAGAGCTGGAGAGACCCTGAATTGCTTCAGTATTCTAACAACTTAAAGGAGAAGAGAATACTCGTGGTGCACTAGATCTCTCGGGCTGTTGTTTTTCCAAACACCCTCAAAAAAATTTAACTTTGTCACTGGAACCCATCGACAATGTTCAATACCTTTAGAGATTCAGGTAGTTAACCGATCAAACAAGAGACCACTGAAGAGAAGAATTGTTCTATGGGAAAAAAATTCGTACCTCCTTCGATATACAAACCAGGGAATAGAAACGTGGATGACCGAGTGGCGCATCCACACGAGTTTCACGAGTTTACTATGGAAAAATTCTTCGAACGCTCAGAGACAGAGGTCGGGACACTTGATGGAGTGAGGATTATAGCGAAGGACCCAAAAGTTACAGTGTATAAGGAGGGAGAGCTCACACTTAAACTTCACTCCCAACTCGACATGTACCTCTTCCTTCATCTACAAACCTACCTCTATGTGCCAGAAGATATTAAATGGGAAAATGGAGGGGAGATTTCGAAGGAAAAGCGGTTAGAGATTATCCAAAACTTAATCCAGGGCTTTTACTTCCTTGGTTCCTGGGCCGTTATCCTCCCAGATGGTAAAGACGGATTCCTTGAAGCCACTCTTACTGAGAGACATAAGCTCTATGAGTTAGAGAAGATTCACTCAGTTCAAGTTAAAAAAAAAAAAAAAAAGGAAC
>JAGRAT010000634.1 GCA_020434495.1 Bdellovibrionales bacterium
TAAGCAGCAAGAATGAAAAAAGCTGCAAAGAAAGCCACTTACGTGGAAGCGCACCCCGAATCATAAACAACCCTCTTGTAAAACCACATAGGAGATTTATCTCCCCCCTAGAATCAGGTTATGCCAAACAATTTAGGAGTGTGATTTTTAGGCAGCTGAAAGGAATAAAGAGGAAGTGGCCTAGTAACCGAAATACGAAGAATTACTAAGACTTGATCAGTGGGCTTTCCGCGGGCTCGGCAGCGCGAGCTTGCTCGATATGAAGGAGGGTTCTTCGGTTCTCGAGGTGTCTGCGGAAGTCTTTCAACACATTCATATAGTTTACAAACGCATCATACGGACTTTCGAAGGGACTGAAGTAAGCGTGTACATCGCCGTCAGCAAACCATTTGGTGCACATATAGTAGAAGTGGTCAGAGGTGAGGAGCTTTCGCCAAGTATGATACAGATCTTCGTCCTCAATTTTCGCGACTAGTGGTTCCAGTTCGTAGGCTTCATGGAGAGCCTTTTGCTGCATCTTATTGCCGCGCCAAGCGGTCAGGTCACGCTCCATATCTGCCCAGGAGGTGAGGCGGTGAAAATGCATCTCTCCTCGTGCTTCATAGCGTTCAATGGCTTCCGATGGGGTGCAAAAGCCCCAATCACCAAGGGCGAGAATTCTCTCCGGAAGATGCCACATAAAGTCAAAGATTCCAGTTGAATCCCACTGGTGTTCTCCAAAGGTCTCGTAATCCATAAAGAGATTAAGAATCTCACCGTTCCCACTGATCTGGTGGACCCAGCCAGCAAATTTCTCGGTGGTTAGCGGCCATTCTTTCCAGCCTCGATTCGAGAATCGAAAAGCGATGTCATCTGAAAGGCGGTAATTCTTGAGCAGTAAGCGGGTTTCCCGTCCAGGCACGTGGTAGAGAAAGTTTGGGCTACGCCATTGCAGGACGTCATCGACCCCTTCTGCAATGACTCCCTTGAATCCGAGGTCTCCAGCAAGCCTACCAATTCGGTCATCGTAGATAAGCTCAGTATTTCGGAATACTTTAGGGGAGTAATCGAAAACGGCTCGCATCAGAGCGGAATGCTCAGCTACCTGAGCCCGAAACTCGTCTTCACTGTAAAGGGCTGCTAAGGAGTGGTAGTAGGTTTCTCCGATGAATTCAACCTGCCCAGTTTTCGCAAGCTCCTGGAAACTCTTTAGAACCTCAGGGGCATAGAGCTCCATCTGTTCAATGGCAACCCCTGTTATAGCAAACGAAATCTTAAATTGGCTCGGGTATCGCTCGATCAGCCGCAGTAGAAGCTCATTCATTGGAAGGTAGCACTTCTTTGCGACCTTCTCCATGACCTGGCGATTTTTCTGATCATGGAAGTAATTAAGCCATTCATGGGAGTCAAAATGACTGTACCGGCCAACTCGGAAGGGCTGATGAACCTGAAAATAAAAGCAAACGGCCGGCATTTGTCCTCGAAGCGCAATTGAAAAGGTACACTACTGTGATGCCCATTGGTGGCGACTTATTCAAGTAAATTGAGGAGAATTATCACATTCTTGTAAAAAACTTACGCGAATGAAACAGGAAAGTGATCTTCCT
>JAGRAT010000635.1 GCA_020434495.1 Bdellovibrionales bacterium
AGCCAGGTCCGCAAAGTATAAGCGATTGATATCTTTTAACTTCACGGATTCCTCGAACCGAATATCAATTGAAAGGCTTGATCGCTACTCGACAGTAATGAGCGAGTAGTTTGGTGGTAAATGTAATAGAAGGTCTTCCTTTAATGCTGCACGATCTCTCTCAAGATGTGTTTCCCGTGACCTCGAAAGCTGTTGCAAAGGAACGTACTTCGCTTCTCGTTAATCGTGTATCTTCATGGCATTATTCGTTCCTATGATGCGATTCTTCTTTCTCCCTGCTTTTCTTATCACTGTGTATTTCGTTTGTGCGAAGCCCGTTAGCGCTAGCCCGGGGGTGATCACCTTTCAGCGGGCAGCGAGGGCTTCTGAATTTCGCCCGATTTTTGAGCGTCTACCACTTCGTCCAACCGCAGCGCAAGCTCTGCAGGAGGTGCTGAGCAGTGGGGCGGGAAGAGTGATTCGAAGCTGGAATGCGAAGAATTTAATCCATACTTCCCATGCACTGAAACAAAGCCTTTCTGAGCACGGTCTTGAAGTTTTGTTTCCCCTAGCTGAGGTGTTTGATGGCGTTGCAGATCGAGACGGTCCACTGAGGCAGGAGGAGAGCGTTTTGCTGACTGGCGCCGTTGCGAATATCTTTGATCGATTTTTATTTGGGCATCTTTCGCACGAACATTTGGGCAAATCAGTAAATAAAAGTTTGAGAGTTCATAGTCTCAAACAGGCTATATCTCGATTTCTCGGTGGCGAGAGTCTCGATAACCTATTCTACGAAGGGCAGCCAGGTTGGGATCTCTATCAACTTTCCGTAAACGCTCTTCGTGATGCAAAGAGCTATTCAGATAAAGATCTCAATCGACTGGTTCCCTCCAGAGCCGTGATGAAGGTGGGGTATTGTTCTCAAGAGATAGTCTTGTTTGCGAAGGCCTTATCGTTGCTTGGCTTTGGGGACTTTGGAGAGATGACGACGCTTCGGGCGCGACTAAAAACTCGCCAAATCTATATCCCATCGCTTGCCCCGTTTAGTTTTTTTGTCTTTGGAAAGTCCAGGGATGTTTATAGAGATGCATTCTGCTTCAACGATGCGATGTCAGAAGCGACTCGCCGATTCCAAGAAACCTCTTCTAATGGCGCCACAGGAGCCATGGATTTTGCTACAGCTACCTCCCTTCGGAGCGCTTTAGTGCACTGGGAAGATACCATTCGAGTGAACATGGATAGGATGCGTTGGATTCGTAAACCTGATTCGGGTGGAATGATTTTGGTAAATGTTCCCGCATTTGAACTGCATGCGTATGAAAACTCTCGTGAACAATTGACGATGAAGGTAGTGGTTGGTGACCGCCTAACCTCAACTCCGCTCTTCGAAGATTCGATGGAGTACATTATCTTCCGCCCTCTTTGGTGGGTGCCACAGAGCATTCTTCAAGGAGAGCTTCTTGCTGAGGTAATCAAGGATCCTCTGTACCTCCAAAAGTATGGGTTTTCAGCAGAGCTCAACGGGAAATCGATATCGGGATATCAAGTGGCAACGCTAGCGACGCGAGCCGGAGGCCGAGTGCCGGGTCTGAGCATGACTCAGCT
>JAGRAT010000636.1 GCA_020434495.1 Bdellovibrionales bacterium
CTCTTTGCCTCACAGCAGGTGCTCGAGTCCCGAAGTGCGGATGGGTCCAATCAAGCCAACGGGTTTGTTGACATAACATCGAGCCGTTTCCCACAGTTATATGCACCGGTAAATAGCGCCGATCCGAACTCTTCTCGAGCTCCGGGGGGCGCCGATTTTGATCTCAATCACTGGCAACCTCTTCGAGTCGCTACTGGTGCTCTCGTAGATGACAACGGTATTCCTGCGATAGATAGCGATGATCCATCAACGTATGCCGATCAGACCTTTCTCACACCACATTGGGGGAACCTTACTCCGTTTTCATTGACGTCAGCTAATCAGTTCCGACCTCAATCGCCGCCGCAGGCGGGGTCCTCTCGTCCGTACACTGATGGAAAGGGGGTTACGATGACGAATGATGAAGCGTGGAATGCTCAGTTCGATGAGGTGCTCCAGATAAGTGCTGACCTAACGGATCGGCAGAAGGTCATCGCTGAGTTTTGGGCAGATGGACCTCGTACTGAATCTCCTCCGGGACATTGGAATCAGTTGGCTCACGGGGTTTCCGAGCGTGATGGGCACTCGGTTGATGAGGATATCAAGATGTTTTTTGCTCTCAATGCTTCGCTCTTCGATGTGGCGATTGCGACTTGGGAGGCGAAGCGGAACTATGATTTCATCCGTCCGGCTTCCGCTATACGACACAAATATTTCGATCAAACGATAAATGCTTGGGCTGGACCGAACCTTGGAACCCAACCGATTCTTGGACAGGAGTGGCGACCTTATCAAAATGTGACATTCGTTACCCCTCCGTTTCCAGAATTTGTTTCTGGGCACAGCACTTTTAGTAGTTCTGCAGCCCAGGTCTTGACCTTATTCACAGGAAGTAACGTTTTCTACGATGGGGTTACCCAAACGAGTCAGGATGTGAACTTTGACGGAAAGCTCGACATGCTCGGTGAGTATATCGCTTATGCCGGGAGCGCTACTTTTGAAAACACTCCCGCTGAGGACGTGGTGCTTCAGTGGCCAACATTTCAGGATGCAGCGTATGAAGCTGGCATTTCTCGTCTCTATGGTGGGATTCATATCCAGGATGGAAACCTCTTCGGGCGAGCGATGGGAGAGGCGATAGGGCAGCAAGCCTTTGCTCTGGCGCAGTCGTATTGGGACGGCAGTATAGCGCGCTAGGAGTCCACAGTTGAGATCCTTTTCTGAGAGAATGGCGCAAGAAGGTATTAAGAGAGCAATGCTCTTAACCTCTTTGCCCATAAAGAATTTTCAAGCTGGTCAGTCTTTGTCATGAGATGGCGAGCTTCGCCGACAAAGCTTCCGCTATTCTGAGCTTTTTCTTTTACTGCCGTAACGGATTGTGCGAAGTGTTGCATAGCTTTCCATGCGCGCGACTGGGTGATGTCTCCCACTTTTTGTTCTGCTTCATTAAGTGAAAATACAAGGGTCGAGTGCTCTGTTCTACTGGCTTCTGCGACGAGCTTGTCGCCAAACACAAAGACGGCCCAACGAACTTTGGGAGTGCCTAGGGCGGTGCCTGTGATAACTCGATCGGGTTGCAATTGCTCAAGAA
>JAGRAT010000637.1 GCA_020434495.1 Bdellovibrionales bacterium
TGAGGTTTCCGAACAGAAAATCCAGCAAAAACAGGCATAGCGCAACGAAGACCATGATAATCATCGTTACAATGGTTGCCTGAATAGTCTCCTGCCGAGTTGGGACGGATACCTTCTTGAGCTCCTCGACGCTTTCATTTAGAAAGCCAACAGTTTGCCCTACAATTCCCGCACTTTCAGAGGTCGAATTTGAAGCTTTTGTCGTCGCTGTTTTAGCGCTACTCGATTTAGAAGCCACAGTTCTCCTCCGCAAGAATCCAGAACGGCGCAAGGTACCAAAATCGAGTCCGAGAATCAATTTAACGGCCGGATAAAAGGGCAGTTTATTCAGGAGAATACCGTTTCAAGAAGAGTTCGGGAAAATCCAGCTGTAGAGCTCGATAAATACTCCCTCCAAACACCTCTTTGGAGGTTTCAGCCCTCCAAACGACATCCCCATCGGCGGTAACCTCCCGTAATTCACCGGGAAAGCTGATGGTAATCAGGGTATTCCCCTTACTCAGACGCTGCGCCCCTCCCCGCTTATGGGCAAAAAACCTGTCCGAATCGCCACCATCATACTCCCAGCTCACTTCATTTGTCGCTGGATCTATGGTGATTATTCGGGATCTTTTCCGATCACGCCCATTATCAAACACGAGAACCTCAGCGCTATCAGTACGAGAAGCATCATGCTGTTGGCTCAGACCACCTGAATACTTCCAGAGCACCCCCCTTAGCTTGAGATCAGTCACCGCAACCGTATCTAGGGCTCGGAAAGAAAACAAAACTCCACCACCCTGCGCTCCAGCAAGGGGCCCCTCAAACAACTCCATGGAGTTCGTGTGAAGGAGATCGCTTGGAGAATCGTTTCCGAAAGCCTTTTGTTCTCCGCGAAATCTCTCGACATGCTCAAAAGCTTTAGTAACTGATTCCTTTGGAATTAGTGCAGAAACGAGCTGTGTCAGATTTTTTCGAGCGAGAACCGTCCCATCAGTCCCAATGGTTACTACAAAATCAGCCAGAACCTCTCCGCTTCGATCGCCAAAATCTACGGATGCAACATCTCGAGCAAGAGCCATCACTGCCCCACTTGAGGTAACAGCACAATCGTGATGGAACCTACCGGGAACAAACCATTCGAGCTCGTTATCCCAGCTAATCCTTGCGATCCCAACGTCTTTAAGAGTTGCAATGATCGATCCCTCTTCCGTTGGCTCTACATGAAATAGCTCAACCTTCTGCCCTTTGAAGAGTGGGATCTGCTTGAGATTCCATTCGTGGGCAACATTTCCTTCCTTGGTTACCAGATACACACGAGGTCGAATTGGATAAACAAGAATAAGGCCAGGAGTGGCTCTCTCGTGGTCATGCTCAAGAATTCGGAAAACAGACTCAACAGGAGTTGGTGAAGGATTTTCGCCCTCTCGACTATTCGAAGAAAAAATCGCGAAGATGAAACCAAGCATGAGGACCGCAATCAGCGGCAAGCCAAACTTTTCTCTCACAGCACCGTTCTCAAATGAGCATCAAAGAGCAAAGTCACAACTAGAGCAACACTCACTCGCTTTGAACGATACTTTTTCATT
>JAGRAT010000638.1 GCA_020434495.1 Bdellovibrionales bacterium
CTTGGTTGAGTTCATTCACTGTAATCGAGATGCGCTTATGCGTTGTGAGGTAGTGCATCCAATACTCATTAGCGCGGCGGAGGAGGGGAATTCCACCATTCTTTCGCAGCAGTTTCATCAGTTTTCTCCACATGGTGTGACAGGAGTGCTGCTGCTCGCAGAGTCGCACATCTCCATACATACATGGCCAGAGCACAGTCTTGCGGCGGTAGATATATTTACCTGCGGAGATTCGATGTTGCCGGAAAAGATCATTTCGTCGTTGCGAGCGAATCTTGGAGCGAAAGAGGTTCAGGTGCGGCACATAGAACGAACAGAGAGGCTTCCCGAGTATGAGCGTCTTACCTATTAGTGAGCCAAGATCAGTTGCTGAGTCAGAAGAGCGTTCTCTCTCGCTGCTGATTGTTACGGTTATCGTTGCGGGATGCAGTATCGCGTATGAGTTGCTGCTCGCTCAAACCCTCTCTACTCTTGCAGCGAATACTGTGCGTTGGTACAGCCTGGCGGTGGGATTTTTCCTCATTTCAATGGGGATTGGCTCGATGCTGTATCATCTAGTGCCTAAAACGCTCAGTCGAATTCATCTTCTCTTTTGGGTTGAGATTGGATTGATCTCCGTTGGATCTGTTGTCGTTGCCGGAGTTCATTTAGCTCATATGTTGTTTGGATATCTCTATGTCCGGGGCTATGACCCTTCCGCTGTTTTTGTATTCCTCTTCATTCCGATGGTGCTCTCGGCGCTTATTGGGGTGCTTTCGGGATTTGAGCTCCCAATTCTCATGGACCTTGCGAAGGGAGAGGGGGAAGAGGATGCACAGATGGAGCGCACAAATGAAGTTCTCGCCGCTGACTATTTCGGATCGTTAGTCGGTTCCATCGCTTTCCCTTTAGTACTCCTTGCCTATTTTCATATATTCGAAATCGGGATCGTCATTGCCTCTTTGAATTTCGCAGTAGCATGTTGGATAGCAATCTATCGACTTTGGGGGGGATCTTCTCTTCGGTGGATATTTCGGATGGCTGTCCTCGTTGGGATTTTTGCAGCACTGACGACTGCATTCTTGCAAAGAGAAAATGTGAAGGGGTTCTTCCTTAAAAAGTACTACTACTACCTATCTGCTTCTGACACGCTCGAGACCCTGTTCGCGCCGATGCCGGATATGCCAAAGATCACCTCAATTCAGTCACCATATCAACGAATTGATATCGTTCATGATCCCATCGGCTCTCCAGATGATCAGGTGATTGAACTCTATAGTAATAAATTGGAGGAGAATCCCAACTTTCCCTCAAACAGAATTCTCTTTCTTAATGGGGATTTCCAAACGAATACGTTGCACGAAGAGATCTATCACGAGTGGTTTGCCCATGTTCCGATAATTCTTCGTAAGAAGGTGCCGAATCGTATTCTCGTCTTAGGAGGTGGTGATGGTTATTTGCTGCGAGAACTGGTGAAGTACGATGCAGTTGAGGAGATTGTTCATATAGATCTCGATCCTACTCTGGTAGAAACCGCCCAAACGAATCCAGCGCTAGCCGCTGCAAACGATGGAAGTTTTTCTCATC
>JAGRAT010000063.1 GCA_020434495.1 Bdellovibrionales bacterium
TGTAAAACTGCTCGCTCCTGTGATTAAAGGACGAAAGGGGAATCATAAAGATATCTTTAGAAGAGCTGTGAAAAGCGAAATCTTTGAAGTACGGGTCGACGGGGTATTTCGAGAAACCGGAAGCTTAATCGCTGAGGGACTAGAACGGACGAAACAGCACGATATTGATTATGTATGGGCCACGGTGACACCGAGTCGGGTACCCAAAGAGCTCATTACCAATGCGGTAGAGGAGGTCTTTGCCATTAGCGGTGGTACAATTGCAATCGCGACAGATAAGAGTGAACAGGTATTTAGCCGAGAACGTGCCTGCCCTATCTGCAAGCGCGGATTCTTCCGTCCAGATCCGGAAGACCTCTCTTTTCACTCAAGGAGAGGACGATGTGAACGGTGCGATGGAACTGGAATTCATGGCATGCATACCTGCTCTTCTTGCAATGGATCTCGACTAAAGTCAATTGGACGTAGTGTCCGAGTTCATGGACTAAACATCGCGGAATTGTGCGAGAAAACGGCACCAGAGATACGAATGTTCCTCTCTGGCATACGTTGGGACAATAGACTTGCTGCCGTTACGAAGCCGATATACCAAGAAGTTTACTCTCGTCTTACAGTCCTCGAAAGAATCGGTCTCGATTATCTCCCTCTTTCTCGATCTTGCGAGACCCTTTCAAGCGGCGAGATGCAGCGACTTCGCCTTGCTGCGGCTCTTGGCACCCCTTTAAATGGCGCCCTTTACATATTCGATGAGCCAAGCGCTGGCCTACACCCCGATGACAACAATAGAGTACTTGGGGAATTCGCCCATCTGAAAGAGCGTGAAAACACCGTACTCTTAATCGAACACGACGAACACACTATTCAGAGCGCAGACTACGTCCTTGAAGTTGGCCCTGAAGGTGGAAGTCGTGGAGGAGAGATAGCTTTTCACGGCCCTATCGGCAAGTACCCGGGAGTCTCCTCCGGCGATGAACTCTTGGGAATTTCACGAGAAAGAGAGGACGCGGGGTCGCTATCAGTCCAGATTACACATCTCAACAATATCTCGGAATTTGAAGTTGAAATTCCTCTAAAACGTTTTGTCACTATTGCGGGGGTTTCCGGCGCAGGGAAGAGCACTCTCGTTCACGAAGCGATGCTTCCCCTTGTTATGGATGCTTGCGAACTTGGGAGGCAAAGCGCTGAAAATGATTTTGCTGGAATTGAGCTCAGTGAAGAGCTAGAACGGGTCCTCGTCATCGATCAGAGTCCGATTGGGCGAAATTCCCGATCTACGCCGGCATCATATCTAAAACTCTTCGATGACTTACGAAAGCTTTTCGCATCGACAGTAGAGGCAAAAGCTCGAGGCTGGACTGCGAGCTTTTTCTCATACAATTCTGGCAACGGTCGTTGCCCCCAATGTAAAGGTCTTGGACGAACTCAGCTTGAGATGAGTTTTCTCTCTGAAGCCTTCGTAACTTGCGAATTCTGTCGGGGTGATCGATACGCTGATGAGGCGCTCTCCATTCACTATCAAGGAAGAACGATTGCAGATGTGTTGAAAATGACTTTCGATGAAGCGAAAGAAGCTTTCGCTGCTCACCGAAACATTCATCGTTTAGTACGAACAGCTTGCGAACTCGGTCTTGGATATCTCACTCTCGGACAAAGCTCCGTGACCCTCTCCGGAGGAGAATCACAGCGAATGAAGCTCATTACTGAACTTGCAAAGCCCCCTCGGGGCCACACCTTTTATGTCCTTGACGAACCAACCATAGGCCTTCACAGAAAAGATGTATCGAAACTCCTCAAGGTGCTCCACTCTCTCGTAGCACTTGGCAACACAGTGCTCGTCATTGAGCACGACAGAGATGTGCTTGAACACTCAGATCATGTCATTGAGATGGGACCGGGACCCGGAGCAGACGGAGGAAAAGTAATATTTGAGGGAACACCAGAAGAGCTAGCAAAATCAAAGACACCTTGGGGAGTTCGGTTACGTCGCGAAAAGCTCGCGGCGTAGGGATGGGGACATGCTGAGCAGTCAATTCAGCATTTTCATGAGACAGAGAATTTCTTCGCCTTGAGGAAACTTTTCTCCGGGGACAACGATACAAGTGGGCAAGACGAAACTGTGAAGGACAGCCCCATGAAAAGAACTCGTTTGTCACCAGGTAAGTACGTAGAAATAAAAGAAAATATAAATGCAATCCCGTCGGGTGTTTATCGCTTAGAATCAATAGTTGACGGCTCTTACTGCTTTACCGTCGGGTCGGGACAAACCCCATGCTTCATGATCTTCGGGGATGTGAAGCACCTTCTTCGACCCCTACCCCATTCGGAAGGAAAAAAGCGAAAAACCCCTCTAAGCGCTTTCATTGACAACTACTACGATCTGCTCGAAACCCAGAAAAATTCTAGCCCAATATTTGACCCGACAGCTCCATTTAGCTGCGCATTCCTTTCCCCGGAACATGCACGGGAGGTAAATTGATATACACCCTATTCTTGGCGAAGGCTTCTGCCTTTGACAGACTAGGAATCGTATTTTTTTGAATCAGCCCCATCAGATCGAACCGTATACACATCTATCGAAGTACGGTACTCATATTCCTATGGAGATCCTCAAAAATGGTGCTGCGCCATAGAAAAAGAGCTGCACTGTCGAAATAGCGCCGTGGAGTGATTTCAGTGGCGTTATTTCAGTGGCGTTGTTTTTGGTGAGCGCTCTATATTATTTTGGAGATCACCCAAAAGAGAGCATCTGATAGAGGATTCATGCCGCCTTGGTTCGATTTTTATCGACTGTCGAAATTTGTCATATTCACGGTAGTTACCTCAGTTGCCGGCTATACGGCAGCTCTAGAGCTAAGATTTGACTTTCAATTCTCTGACCAAGTCCCCCAGTTCTCACTTTGGATGGGCCTCTTCCTCCTCCTCGCTTCTCGAGTTCTTACCTATTTCTTGCTGGGCGCGAGTGATGTTATCTGGAGATACTTCTCGCTCAACTCTCTCGTTCCTGTAGTTCGAGCACATTTACTCTCCTCAACAATTTTTGCTGCAAGCGTTCTTATCATTGGGCTGGAAGAGTTCCCTCGCTCAATTATTTTCATCGAGTTTCTTATCTCGATCGCGCTCAATGGTGGTTTCGCTTTGATAGTGCGTCTGATGTTTGAACATGAAGTTTTCCCTTATTCACGAGGAAAGATTTCTCAACACGAACAGAAAGAATGCCTCGTTTTGGGCGCCGGAGATTCCGGGCACCTCCTCCTCAAAGCGCTAACCGGTCAACGAAAGCGCTTTCACCTGACACCTGTAGCAGTCCTCGACGATGCGGCGAGATTTTCCGGTTCCCTCATTCATGGCGTGCGAGTGGTTGGAAAACTCGCGGAGCTCGACTCCGTATTACCAAAATTTCCTGGAGTAGAAGTTGTCATTCTTGCGATACCAACTTTGTCAGCGTCTCGAATTAAGCAACTTGAAAAAATTTGTGAAGCACATCAGGTTCAATTTCGCAGAATTCAATCATTCGAGGAGATTGCTGTTCAAAGCTCGACCCTCGAGCTTCCGGAAATTCCCATTGAAGTGATTCTTAACCGCGAAATTCAGGTGCAGTTTGAAGAAGAAATTCAAAAGACCTACCACAATCAAAACATTCTGGTTACAGGAGGGTGCGGATCCATCGGTTCCGAGGTGGTGCGACAGCTGGTAAAGTGGCATCCGAGAAAGATTACAATTCTCGACAATTCGGAGTATCATCACTTTTTGTTCCAAAAAGAGCTGCAAGATCAATTTCCAGAAACAAATTTTTCTTTTGTGCTTGCAGATGTTACCGACCGAGAACACTTAGAGACTCTCTTTAGAACCCTACGTCCAGAGACCGTCATCCACACCGCTGCCTACAAGCACGTTCCGATGAATGAATCAAATCCTTATGCTGCCTTCACTACAAACGTTGTCGGAACGAGAAATGTTGTTGAACTCGCTGTGAGGTACAAATGCCAAAGGATTATTCATCTCTCCACTGACAAAGCAGTAGATCCCGTCAATGTGATGGGATGTTCAAAGCGAATTGCTGAAATAGTAACGCAACAAGTTATTCGGACTCAGACTGAATCGCCCCTGCCAAGATGCGCAATAGTACGCTTCGGTAATGTCATCAACAGCCGTGGAAGCGTGATTCCACTATTTCGGCAGCAAATTCTTTCTGGGGGACCAGTTACGGTGACTCATCCTGAGGTCGAACGATTTTTCATGTCGCTACAAGAAGCTGTTGGGCTAATGCTTGCCGCTGGATCGCTTGGTAACCAGGCTGAGATTTTCGTCCTTGATATGGGAGAAAAGGTCAAGATTTTAGATGTAGCAAAGGAAATGCTCGCGCTCTATGGAAGAGAAGATATCCCCATTGTTTTTACCGGCCTTCGCCCTGGAGAGCGTCTCAGTGAAGAGGTGGCCGAAGCCACAGATGATATCGAGCCCACCTCCATTCCGAAGGTGAGAAGATTAACGGAAAGGCAAGATTCCTATCCCGAACTTTTACTCACCATGGAGAATCTCAAACTTCGCTCTGCCTCGCTCTCTCCACAGAAACTCTCTCAAGAGATGTTCCAACTTGTAAGAAGGAGTACTCATTGGTTAGAGAGCAGCTCTTTATCCTAAGCACCACAGCGCTTTTCTTCAGCCTCGCTGCGATTACGAGAGCTATCGGGCTTTATCAGTGGACGTTTTTGCAGATCCTTGGATTTGAGGTTCTCTGGATTCTTGCCTTAGCGGTAACGGTTAGATGTTTTGCGATTAATACGCGTGAAGCTTTCCTTCGCCCTTCCACAAAGGCACTCCTCGTGCCACTGCTAATATTCGCCATTTGGCTGACCCTTCGGGGTGGAGTAGAAGGATACACTCCTAACGTTGCGAGACGCATTTGCCCATGGCTAATTGCCCCAATCGCCTTCTTACTCTTTCGAACCTATCCTCGTCAGGTACTCTCGACTGCTGCCACTTTCGCGATGCTTCTCTACGGATCCACTCATCTTGGTAGAGAGAATGTTCAGCTCTTCGTCATACAACTCTCTGCTTTAGGGTTTCTAGCTCTTACTTCATACTGGCTAAGAAGGGCATTGATTGGAACAACACTATTTCTCGCCTCAATGTTTGCTCATTCTCTTGGAGCTCTCCTTTCGATCTCCGTTGGTGGATTTCATTTGCTTGTCCGCTCTCCCCGACTAATCGCAATTTCATTGGCCGGTGTGGGAGTCGTGGGATTTCTTGGGCGATCATATCTTTCAACCAACTCAATCCGTTATCGCATTCAGTTCTGGGAGCAGGCGTTTCATGCTTTTCTTGAAAGCCCACTTTTTGGCTTGGAAGTTGGTCAGCTCTACATCATTGATACCGGCCAAAAAATCCCAACCGCGCATAACCTCTTTTTTTCGCTACTTGCAGAAAGTGGACTAATAGGACTCGCCTGTTTTTGTTTTATAATTTGGAGTATTGCCCTCCACTGGAGAGGATTCCCCCGTCACGTGCAGGCGAGCTTTTTATGCCTTCTGATCTGGAATCAGCTCGATGAACCTCTGTATTGGCTGAGTCCCGTAGTACTCTTTGCAGCGCTGATCGCCTCGCATCAAGAGGAACCACTGAACGAAGAAAATGTTTCTCTTTGTTCCAATCTCGATCTCCCCGCCCCGAACGGTTGATTGATAGCACTTTAACACACGAGGAGGCGAGGCAAGTCTGGCCAACTTCTCGCCCTCCCCCGACGAACAAAAAACTCAGGGGAGGGCTGTAGCTGCTCTCGCTTTGGCGCATTAAATCGCTACAACGCCCGAGAAGCTACTGGATACTCCCCGCGGAGCGCTGCCTCAAGAAGCGCGTAGGCCTTGTCGGTAGCGCGCATCACACCCATGGTAACCGCGTCTGGGCCAGAACTATCCCCAAGTTTTGAATGATTTCCATCGAGCTGAGCGGCACGAAATGTCAGCCCGTTTACCCACTCCGCCTGTTCTCTGGTCAATGTTCCGTTCTCAATCAGAGCTCGGAGAGCTTCTCTATTCGCCCTCTCGGCCTTAATCCGAGTGCCATTCTTCGCTTCTTGGCGAGCCTTTAGGTACTGTTCAGCGACATCCGGCCCGTGGAGGTTTTCGAGAACGTACTCTATCGTTGCGTGTTGCAAACGCTCCTCGTTGACGACATCGCCCTTTTTCTTTCCGAGGAGGCTCAATGCAGATTCCTGAAATCCCATCTTATCTAGCCAAGAGTAATCTGGCGAATCACTCTCCGGAAGCTCAGGGCTCTCAGGAACAACTGGATCACTGCATCCTCCTGCTTCATCACAAGTCGGGTCAGTGGGGGCATGATCATCAGAAGGCGTTACTTCACCAGATTTATTCTTGAGGAACTTATCAAAAAGCTCCTGGAACATTTCAAGCCGTCCCTGTAGGAAGGTAATCGCCTTTTTTAAGGTAAGGTGCTCTTTGTAACTGGAAGTGTCGCCACACCATTCGCTGACATCCACACTACAGTTGTGCTGGTGCTTCGCCTTTAGAGCCTTGTGCTGCTCTTGCAAGCTCTGAAGCTCTTGGCTAACTGATTGAATATTCTCTTTAAAATATGTCTCGCTAACTTCTGTCACGTGTTCCTCCGGGTTAATTACCACACATGAGAAATCGAAAACTTCGAATTCCCTCTAATATTCGGAAAGAACGGACTTTTGTTTCCTGTGTTAGTGGTATCTCTCTCGAGCGATGGGGGGGGCGACTTCCAAAACGAGAGTTCCCTTCTCAAAACACTACGTTCGGAGTTTTTCAGAGAGTACTATTCTCGAGGGAAAGAGAGAAAATAATTCGCGAGTTACAAGCTCAGCTTATCTACTACCATCTGTTCAATGGCGGAGCGAAGCGCGTCGAGCTCAATCTCCTGCGTCACTTCTCCGGCAAACGCCCGAAGAAGTAAATTCCGAGCGTCCTTCTCGCCAATTCCACGAGATCGCAGGTAAAAGAGCTGAACCTGATCCAACTGTCCCACAGTCGCTCCGTGGGTACACTTCACATCATCTGCCCAGATCTTCAACTGCGGTTTGGTGTTCACAGTAGCTCGATCAGACAAGAGGACCGCTGCATTATTCTGAATAGCGTTAGTCTTTTGAGCATCCTCGCGAACAATAATCGTTCCACAGAAGACCCCTTCAGACTTCCCGTCATAAATCCCCTTGTAGCGCTCATCGCTTTCACAGTGAGGGACGGAATGATCGAGTACAGTGTGATTGTCTACATGCTGGTTTCCACTGAGAACCGAGATGCCATAGAGCCCGGTAAATCCATTTACACCTGTAAGAGTCGGGCAAACTTCGTTTCGAACGAGCTGGCCTCCAAAAGTGCTTGAATGAAACCGTACTCTCGCATCCCTTCCTTGCTTACTCGCCAGCCGGCTGATGCGGATGTGATCGTCTGATTCCAACCCCAGTTGATAATGACTTACCTCAGCGTTATCTCCTACGACAAGCTCCGTGACACTCGCTGTAAATCCACCCTCACTCGTTAGCGTTGCGAAGTGCTCGACGAGAGCGAGCTTCGCGCCCGCTTCGACTACACAGAGAATTCTTGGAAATGTCGCTGTGCTCTGCTGTAGACCAGAAGCGATGTGCTGAATGTACAGAGGCTGCTCAACTTGGGCTCCAGCCGGAACATGAACAATGAGAACATCTTGAAAAAATGACGTATTAAACGCCACAACAAAATCATTCTCTGTTGTCGCTATCTGACCAAAATGTTCACGATACAATTCAAGGAGACCGCTATCTCGGTTGGCAAAAGCCTCTCGAAGAGTCGAGAGAATAACGCCCTTTGGCAACAAAGCCCGTAATGCATCTAAATTATTTGCAACAAAACCGTCGACAGTTTGAAGTGATAGTTCAGAGATGTCGGCAATCGTCTTTGATTTCCTCGCCGCATCATCGACCTGACTCACAACTCCTTTATCAGCGAGAGAAAACTGCCGCGTTCTTAACTCCCGAATATCAGTATACTTCCAATCTTCAGTCTTGGACTTCGGCAAGCCGATCTTCAAAAAGTCTTGATGTGCTTTGGTGCGAATCGCCTCGATTTCAGCACTTTGGTCATCACCGACAAGCGTCTCCAACAGTTCAAAGCTTGATTCATACCACGGAGTTTCACTTTCTTGTTGAGTCATCTCTTCCCTCAAATTCTCTTAATGCGATGCGTCCGACATTCACCTTCACTATGAAGCCAACGATTGCTGAAACGAGCTATAGCCTTTTTCTTCAAGCTCCAATGCAAGTTCCTTTCCTCCGCTCTTTACGATTCGACCGTCAATCATCACATGCACGTAATCCGGCACGATGTAGTTGAGAAGTCGTTGGTAGTGAGTAATGACAAGAAATGAACGCTCGGGATCCTGCTCACGCAAGGTGTTCACTCCGCTGGACACGACCTGCAATGCATCGATATCGAGTCCAGAATCGGTCTCATCGAGAATGCAAAGCTTTGGCTCGAGAAGGGCCATTTGAAAAATCTCATTTCGCTTCTTTTCTCCGCCGGAGAACCCCTCATTGACCGACCGCTGCAACAGCTCTGGGTTCAATTCCAACAGCTTGGCTTTTTCTTGAATAAGCTTACTAAATTCTCGAACCGGCATCGGAGCTTCTCCTCTGTGCTCACGGATGGCATTATAAGCGGTTCTTAGAAAATAAGAGATGAGCACGCCTGGAAGCTCTACCGGGTATTGAAAAGCAAGAAAGAGTCCTTCGCGAGCTCGCTCCTCAGGGTCAAGATCCAGGAGATTCTGTCCGAGAAACTCTACCGAACCACCAGTAACTTCATACTCCTCTCTCCCACCGAGAACGTTTGCAAGGGTGCTTTTCCCGGAACCATTTACGCCCATAATTGCATGAGTTTCACCGGGCTTAATCTCCAGATTTAACCCCTTCAGAATCTTCTTTCCGTCAATTTCCGCTTTTAGGTCTTTAATATTTAACATGACACTCTCTCTCCTTACCCGACACTTCCTTCAAGACTAATAGCTAAGAGCTGCCGCGCCTCCAAGGCGAACTCCATTGGCAACTCGTTTAACACTTCCTTGCAAAAACCGTGAACAATCATACCGATGGCATCCTCAGTGGATATACCTCGCTGGTTGCAATAGAAAAGCTGATCCTCTCCAATTTTCGAAGTGGTTGCCTCGTGCTCAATTTGGGCCGTTGGATTATCAACCTCAATGTAGGGGAATGTATGAGCACCACACCGGTCCCCCATCAACATGGAATCACACTGCGAAAAATTGCGTGCGTTATCCGCACCACGTAGCACTTTTACAAGACCTCGATAGGAGTTCTGTGCATTCCCCGCCGATATCCCCTTCGATATAATGGTGCTTTTCGTATTCTTCCCGATGTGAATCATTTTAGTCCCAGTGTCGGCTTGCTGCTTATTGTTGGTAATAGCAACCGAGTAGAACTCTCCAACCGAGTTATCTCCTTTGAGAATGCAACTTGGATACTTCCAGGTAATCGCTGAACCCGTCTCGACCTGGGTCCAAGAAATCTTTGCGTTCTCTTCGGCCACTCCTCGCTTCGTCACAAAATTATAGATACCGCCCTTCCCCTCTTTGTCACCCGGATACCAGTTTTGGATTGTCGAGTACTTTATCTGAGCCCCTTTTAAAGCTACCAATTCGACAACAGCAGCATGTAACTGGTTCTCGTCTCGCATTGGAGCGGTACACCCCTCAAGGTAGCTAACCGAAGAGTCCTCATCTGCAATAATCAGGGTACGTTCAAACTGCCCAGTATTTTGCGCGTTGATTCGAAAATATGTCGACAGTTCAAGCGGGCACTTCACTCCCTTTGGAACGTATACAAAAGTACCGTCACTAAATACTGCCGAGTTCAAAGTCGCAAAATAGTTGTCGGTATAAGGGACTACCGAACCAAGGTACTTCTTCACGAGCTCTGGGTGTTCCTTAATCGCTTCGGAGATCGAACAGAAAATCACACCTGCATTCTTGAGTTCTTCTTTGTAAGTGGTAGCAATGGAGACACTGTCGAAAACTGCATCGACTGCAACTCCTGCCAACCGCTTCTGCTCCTCTAACGGAATCCCCAAACGCTCATAAGTTTCCAAAAGTTTTGGGTCTACCTGGTCGAGGCTTTTCAGTTCCGGCTTCTTTTTGGGGGCCGAGTAGTACTTGATGGACTGATAATCGATCTCTTCAAAATCCACGAAGGCCCAAGTGGGCGACTTCATCTCGAGCCACTTGCGATAAGCCTTAAGGCGCCAATCGAGCATAAACTTGGGCTCATCCTTCTTGGCTGAAAGGGCGGCGATAATCTCCTCATTGAGTCCGACTGGGAGCTCATCAGCTTCAATATCTACGGTAAACCCGTACTTATATTCCTGCTGGGTAAAATTCTCTAACGTTTCGGTATCACTAGTCATAGTCAGTGCTGGCCTAAAATCGCGTCTAGGAATTCCTAAACCCTTAACATTAATTCTTGAGTTTATTACTCAAGTATACTTCAGGAGGTTTTTAAAGTGAATGGTGAGGGTAACTCTTTTTTGACCGCAAAGATACTTTTTCGCTGGTCATATCAATAGCTTACTTGAAATACCCAAGCCTTTCTCAAGTGCCTTGAAATTCTACA
Organism: Bdellovibrionales bacterium; assembly: GCA_020434495.1. Lineage (GTDB taxonomy): Bacteria > Bdellovibrionota_C > UBA2361 > UBA2361 > RFPC01 > RFPC01. The sequence continues at coordinate 10,640 of JAGRAT010000063.1, forward strand.
ATAATCCAGAAGGGCTCGACAAAATCCAGAGAGCTCGAACCATCGGGCAATAAAAAGGAGTCTCCAAAGTTGTCACTCAAGATGGAACGACGTTTGCACCGATAGAACCTGTAGAGACATTTGTCGTTGGTTTTATTCAGTTATGTTACGAAAGGTTTACGGGGAAAGAGGAATCCTCTTCCTCCTATTTGTGGTTCTCTCCTCCCTACCTTGCAAACTTCAGGCGATTGACCACTATACCGGCTGGCCCGTTACCCTCGAAAGCGGAAGCGCTATCTTCAGTTCACCTACCACCTATGACCTTGATGGCGATCCATCGAATGGAAAAGAAGTTATCGTCGCCACAGCCAACGGGAGGGTTTACGCCTTCCACCTTGACGGGGCCGTATACTGGCAAGCGACAACTCCAAACTTTGACTGTCCCAACGCTGGACCGACAAATAAGGTGCTTTCCAGTCCTGCCGTAGGTGCCCTCAGGGGAGATGGAGTTCCTTACGTTGTCATTGGCTATGGTGGAATCGGGGTATCTTCCTGCGGAGGAGGAGTGGTGACTCTCAACGGAAGAACCGGAGAGCAAGTTGGGGTGTTCAACGTAAAGAAAGATTCTCCAAGCGAGAATATATATACCGTGTTTTCAACCCCTGGGCTCTACGATACAGACGGTGATGGAACGCTGGAGATTGGCTTCGGTGGATTCTCCAGGAAAATTTACCTCCTTGCCAACAATGGCAAGAAACTCATCTGGTCCCTTATTACTGGCGATACCGTTTGGTCCTCACCTGCCTTTGCAAAATTTAATGGAGAGCTTAATGCCTCAATGGTCATTGGGACTGACATCAGTAGAAATGATCGGCTGATCCCCCCAACTCCAAACGGCGGCTATCTCTATCGACTACAAACGGTTTTCGGCACCTCGGGCACTGGACGTGTTTGTACGAAGATCAAAAACAAACGTAAGAAGAAGCGGTGCATAAAGCGCCAACAAACTCGCAGTACTCGCGGTGAGACCAAGTATTTTGGCTTTCGCGACGCTGGTGCATACGATTGGTACGAAGAATTCGATCAGACCGTATTCTCAGCACCGATAGTCGCTGAACTCCTTCCAGATGTTAATGGGAGAGAGATCGTGGTGGGAACAGGATGCTTTTTCCCTCAGGACAGCAGCGATAAACGGGGAAAATCAATATACATATATTCGAACGGGGGAAAGCGGAAACAGACGCTAGATGCTCCGGGATGTAACGAATCCTCTCCGACGGTAGCGGACCTTGACGGAGATGGAGATTTAGAAGTAGTCGCTACATTCAATGCTGGGGGATCGAATCATGGCCTTGGGTATGTGGTAGCTTGGGAACCTGTAACAGGAATAGAGCTCTGGAGAACTGCACCAGTAAACTCCGGAAATGATAGTAACGGTGCTTTCAAAATGTCAGCGATTGCTGGTGACCTCAACGGAGATGGAGCTGATGAAGTTGTAGTTCTTAACAGTGGCGCAGCGCACATCCTTAATGGCCGTACCGGAAGTCCACTTACCTGTGATAGTCAGATCTGTCGAGGAGGCGAGGCTCGATTACGAGTAGGAAACACAGGCAGAAACACTCCCGTCATGACCGATATCGACGGCGATGGTGATTTAGAACTCCTGGTAGCTTCGGGCGATACCGTATATCTTTACGATGATTTTACGAATGTTCTCGGATCCCAGGCGGGATCGAACTCTCCCTTTTCGACGACTTGGCCAGAGTGGCGCGGCAATCCAGCGAAAACGGGCGAAGCCCCCTAGCGCTTGACGTAGACTACGAAACCATCATCACGGGCAAGCTCATCAAATAGCTCACTCTGCTGAATGGCTTCAAGAACTTTTGGCTTTCCGGTCTCACAAATCACCGCCTGAATATCCAGCGCCGTTATTCCTTGCTCCAGAGCTTTGTTATCCGGCACCTCGCTGCGCGACGCTTCTGCTGCAACTGACTCAGACTTCCTGACATATCTTAAGAATACGTTGTCTCGATAACTTTTATTTGGGGCGATTGGAGCTCTAGCGACGAACGCCTTGGTAACACTTTTTCGATGCTCAAGCTGTCTCGCCAATTTATGCTGCCTACCAACAGCAAAATCATGAACCGCAACGACATCTGTTCTGCTTTTTAAAGATGCCACTGCCTGCGACTGAGGAACATCACCAATCGGAAGGCCCACAGGAAACTGCTCCACAAGCATTATAGCAAGTACTCCTATAGCCGACGCTCTTGGAATCCGAGAGATCACAGAAGCCGCGAGGCAATAAAAAAGCAATACCGCAAGAAACCCAATTCGAATGGGCACGCTTGGGAAAAAAGGAAGATCGTTAAATATTAAAAAGATCGAATTCGGAATGAGAGGGAAACCAGCTATCCGAATCGTTGGTCCTAAACTCAAAAAAACAAAAAAAACACCAGCAGCTGCAAAACTGAGCACCATCCAGCGGCACTCTCGATTCTGAGTAATTAATCGGAGCCCACATATCAGAAAAAGAAAAAGTCCAAGTCCAAGATAGGTCCCGAGCTCCACGCTGGAGAGATCTGGCACATACGTAGGAAGGGAAAAATCAGCCAACTTACCAAGCAGCTGATTTTCGCTTGGCAAGAAAAAGAAGAGTAAGTTTGCTGCATGCGAACCGGATTCATGATCCAGACTATAGGCCTTCGAAAGATACGCTGTTGTTACCAAGTAAAGTTTGTAACTACAAAGGACTACGCCAAGGAGGGTACAGCACGCTGCTCCAATCACATTTCGAGTAACTTTTGAGCGAAAGCGTAGAAGAGCGGCGGATCCAATCGTTAGACCGAAGAGGGCTATAAAATAGAGGTAGTAGAGGTTTACAAAGCCCGTGAAGCCTACTGATAGCGAGAGAATCAACCAGTCGTATCTTAAGTTCTCCTTCGAGAGAAGAACTCGAAAAAACGAGCG
>JAGRAT010000639.1 GCA_020434495.1 Bdellovibrionales bacterium
CCTCGGTAGTGGACGTGGAGTCACTATCTTTGTAGCCGACGGGCACTTCAACAGGGGAGATACCGACAACGCCTATCGAATGGCGAGGCGACATCGAGATAGAGGATTTGGAACGGCCGTTATTGGGATTGGGCACGATTACAACCAGGCCCAAATGGACGCGATGACGAGCAACTTCGGCTTCGCGCTGAACGGGCATAGTCCAATGCCAGAAGGAACGGATCCATCGGATGATGTGTTTGAAGGGCTTCTCCCAAGGTTCATCGAAGAGATGCAATCTACTGAATTTTACCTCAAGGTCATTCCACAAGGGCAGTTTGAATCGTTTTGGGCCATTGCTCCAACCATTCGTCAGGTCGAAAAAATTGATCCCTTCGGATGCGAAATTGCGGAATCAATCTGTAGCTTCGACATAGCGCGGGCGGAAGCGGAAAGAGCAGAGGTTGAGACAGAGATGCTCTATGCCGGATATTCACACTTTGGAGCTGCTATTCTCTTTGTAGAGCAAGATCCGAAGTTATCGCTTGAGTTCGGGGCCAATCCCAAAGACCCAAATGCCAAACGCATTCCCATTCCAATTATTAGCCACGAAGATGCTGGTCCCTACTATGAAGCGATGCAGCTAGGTCGGGAACTCCTCCCACGTCTTCTCACCCGAATTGCAGCGCAAGATGGTGATATACGAGCACTAAAGAAGCTGCGCGGAAAAGGAGACAAAGAACTCGATAAATCGATTCTGAACTTGATTGATGCACTGGAAAACATTGGTGGCAAAGACCCGGATCGGTCAATGTCCGTAAAACAGGAGATCAGTCTTACCGGGAGCATGTTCTCAAGAACTGCGAGAGGAGGAAGAGTTCCGGTTAATCAACTTTCCAATATTGATATTCCTCAACCAAAGGCTGGAGGAACTCAGGGAGCGGCCGAGAATCCGCAGCTACACTCCGGGAATGTTGGAAGATTCTCCCTCTATGATTCGATGTCCCAGATTATACTTCCCGACCTTGGGGCTCCTAATCAGCGTCGGGCGCCAAGAGCATACGACAAAGCCGCTCCAGTGCATGCTCCAATGCTCGCTTATTGGAGCCCCGCCGGATATCACACCTTAAACATGCGCTCACTCAAAAATGGAGAAACCAGAGCTTACAGAGTTTGCGAGAAGAGTGGTCCAGGATTGAAGGAAGCAGGGAGGTTTCGAAAGCAGTTTGAAATTAAGAAAGAGGAGGGTGAGCTGCTCATTCAAAATTGCTCAAAGCGGCACCCACTCCACATCAATGGCAAACAGCTCAGACGATGGCAAAAGCTACGAGATGGCGAGCACTTTCAAATTGGGGACTTCGAGTTTGCTTTTCAACGATAGACGGCCATCAAAACCGCCTTGGGCTTCCCTTCCGGGGGCGAGACCAACCTCTCAGAATTCGTCAAAAAGACTGACATTCTTACTGGTGTTTACCCTACTTCGTATGACATCGAACCTTCTCTTTTGCCTTAGGCACTTAAGTGATTGAGTTCTCCCTACTTGGCAGGAAGCCTCCGTATTTTGAGGCCCGGATTCACTTGATGG
>JAGRAT010000640.1 GCA_020434495.1 Bdellovibrionales bacterium
CAAGTACTGAACCCCTGAGACTACCAGGATTTGACGTCGCCCCTAGCCTGCGGATGCGAAAACGTCATAAACGGGTAGGTCCTCAAAAATTTCGAGATGCTGAGTAGGTAAAGCCCAAAGAATCCCAGGAAAATTCCGATATCAACAAACCCAAAAGGAATCGCGTCGGGACTAAGCTGAGGCATAACCACCATATACTTTTCCAGCCAAATACCGAGGAAGATGATGCACGCTACAACTGTGAAGGTTCTTGGGTTTCTCTTTATGTCCCTGCTGAGCAACAAGACGAAAGGGAGAATAAATGCACACGCGAAACAGACATATCCGAGAGATTTCCAAGGGAGCTCCCGTGTTCGCAACATCATCCACTGAGTTTCCTCAGGCATATTTCCGTACCACTGGGGTAAAAACTGAGAGAAGAAGGTGTATCCGAAAAGCATGCAGAACCCGAAGGTGAGCATACCAAGGTCCCAAAGCTGCCGATGTTTCAAATTCCTTCCAAATTCTGTGTGCCGTCCCGCGATATAGCAGGAAAGTACCGCAAGCATGGCCCAAGCCGTGTAAATATTCGCGAGGAACTCGAAACCTCCAAACATATTCGAGAACCAGATCGTGTCCATGCCACAGATCATCTCGGTTGCAAAAAGTGTCCAAAGGACGGCGTAGCAGACGACGAGAACAGGGGCGAGGTAACTCATACGAACCTGAAGACTCCTGATCTCCGGCTCCCCTTTCCAATCTTTGGTGAGGTACTTATAGACAAGTCCCTGCCAACGATCTTTATCCTCAGCATGTTCACGAGCTACACCAACGTCCGAACGAAGAGAGAGTCGGGTAAAATATCTGAGAAGTGCGAAAAATCCGAAGAAGAGAATACCAAATCGTAGGTAAACGAAATTTGGCTCCATCCAGTACTCACGACCAGGCATTGGTGCATTTGCCCAAGGATACAGGTGCTCTTTTCCAAAATAGGTCATCGCCCATAGCGCAAAGGCCCATGGGAGGAAAGAAATGTGCGCTTCAGCAACCCGTCGAATCGGAACGGCCCACAAGGCTCGAACAATCTGAAAAATGGCGGTGGTCATAACCATGCCGACAGAGAGCCCCATCCAAAAAAGGAGACTCACAAAATAAGTGCCCCAGAGAAGTTTGTCAGGGTAGCTAGAGAACAAGGCCCAGAAGAACACGACCACCCCGATCGAGACAAACAAGAGGGCGATCGATCGAACAGCCTCACCCATGTTAATTGGCTTTGCATTCAACGCCGCCTGAAGATCGATATTTGGAACTTCAATATGCATTATTCACCCAAACGTTTTCGCTACTAATCCGTATACTCTCTATTCTTCTTCCGAAGCGGTGCTCGCTGCTCCATTCACAGCCGCTGTTTTTTGAGGAAGAAGCTTAGAGAAATCCTTTTGCATCCATCGTATGTAATTCACGATGTCCCAGTGTTCTCGAGGAGAGAGCTTGTACCCATATCTTGGCATTATTGCTACTCCTCCAAAGTGGATATAACTAAAAATATGTCCGTCACTCTTGGTAGAAT
>JAGRAT010000641.1 GCA_020434495.1 Bdellovibrionales bacterium
TAAGGTGTAGGGGCGTCTTTGTCGCAGCACAGGTTCGAGCGATGGAGCCGGTATTTTGGGGGATAGCGGGTTCAACAAGGACAATATGCATATTGCGGATTAGGTCTAATGAAACGATGAATAAAAAAACGAACTTTTCGCTCACAATCCGAGGCAAGGATGATTACACTTACCCCCATGGCACAGTTAAATGCAACTGTAATACTCCGACGTGAGCTTTCCCCCGGACTGTTTGAGATCTGGATACGCCCCGATGAGGGAATCCCCGATTTTCTTCCGGGGCAGTATGTCGCGCTGGGTCTCCCAGAGAGCCATGAGGGAGGAGAGAAGGAAAAGCTCGTAAAGCGCGCCTATAGTATCGCCTCATCACCTGAACGGAAGGATGCCTTAGAGTTTTATATAGCTGAAGTTACCGAAGGGCAACTTTCTCCCAGGCTCGTTCGCTTAACTGAGGGAGATCGAATTTTTGTGCAGAGGAAGTACGTTGGGACTTTTACGCTCGAATCTGTCCCGGCAGGTTCGGATCTTGTTTTCGTGGCAACGGGAACGGGGATTGCTCCTTTTGTGTCGATGTTGAGAACTCATGGGACGATAGAAAAATATTCATCTCTTACTCTTCTTCACGGAGTTCGCTACTCCGCTGATCTCGCTTATCGAGATGAACTTCTTGAACTGCAGTCGAAAAGGGGAGAGAACTTTCGATATTACGCCACGGTAAGCAGAGAGGGGCCGCCGAACTGGAGCGGGGAGCATGGCTACGTTCAGAAGTTTTTCACTGAAGGAAAAGTTTCGGTTGCGCCGGAAACCCATCATCTTTTCCTCTGTGGAAATCCGGCCATGATTGAAGAAGTATGTCAGCTGCTTGAGGGGCAGGGCTTCAAAGAACATACCAAAAAGCAGCCGGGGAATATCCATTTTGAGAAATATTGGTAGCTCGCAGCGAAATCGCTCCCTTAGCGTTGGGGGGGGGCAGCTGACTTGTTTTTTTGAATTTGGCTCTTTAGTCTATCGGCTCTTGAGTCGATCCCTTTCCGGCGGCATTGGAGAATACTTATGGCCTTCAACGTACTTGATGAAGTGAAGAAGCAACCACGAAAAGAATGGGTTCGTCTAGCGCGAGACAGATGGACTCGGCTACGTATCTGGATCCAGGAAAACGGGGAAGCGGCGTTCTGTCTAGGCTTGGCCCTTGGTTTCGTAGTCGTCGTATTTCATAAGCTTTTTATAGCTTTGTTGGCGCTTGGGGTGCTGATAGGTGGAAGCCTCTATATGCTGGCGCCAGAAGGCGATGATGTTTCAGCTATGAGTGATACTGCAAACGGACAGGGCGGAATCGCCCCGCATGGCGAAGATGCGAATGCTGGTGGCTCGAGTGATGCTCCTGTCCTAGAAGTTCGCTCTGATGAAGTTGAGGCTGATTCATCGGATACCCGTAACTTTCACTGATATACTGCCCGCAAATGAAATTCCCGGTTTCGTCGTCGAAAGCTGATCGCTTTCGGCTGATTCTACGGGCAGTATTTGTTGTCCCTCCGGGGGACCTCCCGGC
>JAGRAT010000642.1 GCA_020434495.1 Bdellovibrionales bacterium
GAGGATGCTGTTCAAAAAGCTGTTAAACGAGCCTCAGCAAAGATTAAAAAGATTGTCGGGGTAGAGGTTCTTAAATTCTCTGCGAAAGTAAGAGACGATAGACTTGCTGAGTTTCACGCAAACTTAAAACTCGCTTTTGTCGTGGACGGCCCTGGAGGTGAATGATCTATATGCCATGTCCAAAAAGATTTCATTCCCTCGATAAGGGTCGTTTCATTCAGCGAAAGCCGAGATCTCCAGATGCGAGCAAAGTTGACCAGTTTGAGCAAACGGGAGAGACAATTCCTCAGCTCCCGTTGAACGATGAGACCAACACCAAAATTCCGATAATTGGTCTTGGAACCTGGAAGCTGAACGGAATCCAATGCTTCAATACTGTTCGCAAGGCCCTCGTCTTGGGATATCGTCATATCGACACCGCCCTCATGTATGAAAACCAGGAAGATATCGGACAAGCCATTAAGGGATACGACCGTGAGTCGCTTTTCCTCACCTCGAAAGTCCCTCATACGGATCTTTCGAAACAAGACTTTCTGACTGCGGCGGATAATATCTTGAAGCGATTGGATTCTGACTATCTCGATCTGCTCCTGATTCATTGGCCAAATGAGGAAGTGGGGGTCGAAGAGCCACTCGACGCGCTTGAGCATTTGCTGGAAGCGAGAAAAATTCGCGCTGCCGGAGTGAGTAACTTCACTCGTTTTCATCTTATTGATGCAAACCGGTATAATTTGAAGGTAGTTGCCAATAATCAAGTAGAGTGCCATCCGCACCTCCCTCAGTATGATCTGGTTGACTACTGCCACAGGCATAAAATTTCGGTAACCGCGTATAGCCCGCTTGCTCGAGGAGATGTTGATGCAGATCCGGTACTTCAAGAAATTGCTTCAAAGCACATGACAAGTCCAGCTTCGGTAAGTCTTCGTTGGCTTCTTCAACGCGGTTTGATCGTAATTCCCAAATCCAGTTCGGACGAACATCTGGAGGAAAATCTCAAAGTACTTTCATGGGAACTTCAGCCAGAGGATATGGCTAAGATTAATGCAATTAGCGAGAGGGAGCGTAAAGTAGAGCCGGAGTGGGCAGAATTTGATCGCGTTCCATAATTTCTCGCCGTTTCTTGAAAGCATAGTATGGAGCTACTCTATATATTGCTAGTACTCCTTGTTGTAACACGAGGGTGTGCCGCTGCCGCGGTACGTTTCGGGCAACCCGCTCTAGTAGGAGAGCTTATTGCTGGAATTCTCCTTGGTATGACCGCTAACGCCTTTCCTCGGTCACTTCCAGTACTATCTTCGTTAAAAGATGACGATGTATTTCTCGCTATCGCTGATTTGGGCGTTTTCTTCCTCATGCTTCTTGGTGGACTAGAACTTCGTCCCAATCAATTGATTAAAGCTTCCTTAAAATCAACCGTAATAGCTGTACTTGGTATGCTTATCCCATTCAGCTGCGGATTCTCATTCGCTTGGTGGATACTTCCTGAATCTGAATACCATTTCGCACAGTCGATATTTGCTGGCACAGCCTTATCCATAACGGCAGTG
>JAGRAT010000643.1 GCA_020434495.1 Bdellovibrionales bacterium
AGCGCGCCTTTTTGACTGCTATACCCAAACGATTCTGCGAGCTCATCGGTGAGTTCTTGAATGACAACGCCTAGCCAGCCTCTGGTAACTTTTCCATCCTCAATCAGGCTCGCCATAATGCTCTTTGCGAGGTTAATCGGAATCGCAAACCCGACACCCATGTACCCTCCCGAGCGGGAGAAGATGGCAGTATTAATACCAACGACAGCACCAGAGAGATCGGCTAACGGGCCGCCGCTGTTACCGGGATTAATGGCAGCATCGGTTTGAATGAAGTCTTCGTAAGCATTCCCTCCCATAATGGAGCGCCCTTTAGCGCTTACGATCCCAGCGGTAATGGTGTTCTCAAGACCGAAAGGTGTTCCGGCAGCTACTACCCACTCCCCAATTTTCAGTTGGTCTGAGTCTCCAAGTTTAGCGGGGGTAATATTAGGAGCATCAATCTTGATAACCGCTAAATCGGTACGAGAGTCGGCACCTACCACTTCGGCTTCGAAGGACCTGCCGTCCGAAAGACGTACAGTCACTTCGTCTGCTTCAGCTATCACATGGTTGTTGGTGAGAATGTGACCTTTGCTATCTACGATAACTCCTGAACCGAGTCCTTGAGACGGCGCCCTTCCTCCGTCATCAAAGGGGAGTTGGTCTCCGAAGCGCTCAAAAAAATCACGAAACGGAGCTGGGAGTCCTGGGGGCAAGGCCGGACCTCGTCCGTTACTTCTCCCTCTTTTTACCACTGGAGTGGCGCGGGTAACCGCACGAATGTTTACGAGGGCTGGGGTGATCTTCGTCGCAACCCCTTCAAACGCGCGCGAGAGAGCCTGAGCTTGGCTTATCGCAGCTTCTTCTGCGAGAAGAGGGCGATTCAAACAAACAGGTGCAAGTAAAAGAATGGAGACGAGAGAAAAAAAACTGCGAATGTGCTTCATGCGTTTGTTCATTTAACAGAGGTTAAAAAGAGTTTAGTACAATATGCCGTTAATATCAGAGGAGGATGAAAGTCTGTTTATGGTCATCACGTGTTTAGAGCCTTCGTGAGTAGCCAACGGACAATTCCCAATGCCCTCCGGTATACATGTTCTTTGACGGAGAAGCACGGGGTTTATTCACCATGGAGGTGACAACGCTTGATATGCCTAAGAGGATGTTTGCAACCCTCAGTTGCGTTACATAATGCCAGGTTTGGCTTGATAAGTGCTTGATAACTCTCATGATGCGACTTGCGAAAAGTCGCTAGCTCGCTTAAACCGAAAGTACCGAACAGTTGATTTGGTAGACCGTAAACTTCATGGAGAAATAGGTATGACCTGTAATGGAAGAAGAAAGTTTTTACGAACAAGTATTGCAGCGGCAGCTGCAGTACCAGTCGCTTCAGCTCTCAACCGGGCAGGACTTGGTCCTATTGTCGGTGCACAGCTTGCTCATGCAGATGTAACAACAGCGCTTTCCCTCGATCATCCTCAAGCGAAAGCTCTCGGGTATCAGCATGATGCCAGTAAGGTTGATACAGCGCAGTTCCCAAAACGTGCAGGCGCTGAAGGTGCAA
>JAGRAT010000644.1 GCA_020434495.1 Bdellovibrionales bacterium
GAACCAAGGGCGCCCCCCACTCTCGAAAGGAAGGAACGGACTAGCAGCCTTATTCGACGAAGCAAAAAAAATACAGGCAGATTCGATTGGGAAAGACTCGGCAGGACCAATCTCTGCCGAAAAAAATATACTGTCCACGGAGCCACCGAAAGACAGCCTGATCGCAGAAAAACACCCTGCGAAGGAACTATCGACGACCTCTGCAGCGATAGCGAATGGAGACGCCTCATCCAATGAAGCTCCTGCGGAACAACGAGATGAATCAAAAAGTAATGATTCTTATTCTTCAAACTTACGTTCCGCCACATTCAAAGACCTTCCAGCCACGGCCTCCCGCATGGCCGCCCACCTGGCGCATTCCCTCGGTTACGCAAGTCCTGATTTCCTTTCTGATTTAGCACTTGCCACAGCGCTCTATTTCTCGCGTAAAGAGGGTATTCATATCCAGGATGGAATCGATAAACCTCTTCTCAATGCCGTTCTTCAGCATACGGAAAACTCAAATGATTCAGTCATCGAGGATTCCCTCGAGATCATCCTATTTCTTGAAACCTATTTCTCGGCTCCGAGCTGCGACCGATCGATGCGAGATTTTTCAAGGAAAGTGGTACGAGAAGCCTTCGCGGACCTCAAAAGCCATCCCACGGGCATCAGTAGCTGGAATGAGGTTCGCTGGACCCAATATGTAGACCAGGGACCGTCTATAGGCGCACAAAGCCTTTGCAATAAAGCCTCTGCATCAGCCTTGAAGGCAACACGGGAATTTACGGCCTAAAATCTATCAAAGAGCCAAATGATGACGACTCAAGCTCCATCGTCGCCGATAGCTTCTACGGGGCACGCGGCCTTGGCCGCCTTACAAGCCTCTTCTTCTTCGGGAGACTCTGGCTGCTTCGAAACCATGGAGTGGCCGTCAGAATCGTTCATTTTGAAGTTCTTTGGAGCCTCGTTCACACAAGCATCACAAGCAATACACTGCTCATCTACATAGAACTTGCCGGGTACGTTGTCAGGATACTTGTGGTTCTTATCAGCCATGAAAGTCTCTCAGTGATTGCTTTATCCGACTAGTTTTAATCGGTTTTTGAGGATGATTCAAGTATTGAATAATCCAAGTATATTCATGTCTTAAAAAAGGTAAAGCCCCGATGGATTACTCCACCGGGGCTTTATAAATGGGCATCGTGCTATCTTCACACAGGGCTTCCCCTGCAATAGTTTCGCCGCAGACCTGCTTAACTGCCGTGTTCGGAATGGGAACGGGTGGGACCAGGTCGCTATAAACACCCAAAGCGTTTATAAACTTTAGTGTCCCAGTAAATCAAGGTGAAACCCATTGAAGTGCGCTTCAGTTGAAGCTCATCAACAGTTGAAGATTGATGCCAATCAGAGTCAGAAGATCGAATAGATGCAAATTCAATTTCTTGAATTTGTATATGCAAATTTCCTATTAGGAAAAATGCCTTTCTCATTTTGCGATGAGAAAGAAAAATCAAGCCTCACGGGTTATTAGTATCAGTCAGCTCCAGACATTACTGCC
>JAGRAT010000645.1 GCA_020434495.1 Bdellovibrionales bacterium
CTACGGCAGACGAGCGCTAAAAGTTGTCACCGCTTCGCGGCTATAACTTTAGAGAAGCGCTCTAGTCGCCAAGATTGTCGATCAGATACTGAGCGCCGATTTGGCTCAGCCGAACCACCTCAAGTCCCATCAGCTGAACGTCGTTAACTCCCAAAGGAGATTTTGATGGATTTCGCCACTCAATGAGATTGTACAGAATTCCCGACATCACTCCGATGCGAATATCTATCGCGCTTAAACCCGTATCGAGCTCCAACTTTTCTACCAATCCATTTGCACTCGTCCATTCGTCCTCTGAGACGGCAAGATGATTCAAAGCACCAAGTAGTCCCAAGGCATACGGTTCGCGCCATATCAGAAGCTTTGCATCAAGCTCTCTAGAGATCGATTGCACTTTCGGAACCGGAATTTCCATAAGTGCCGCTACCGCTTGAGCGCCTTGCGAGGGGGCATTCCCAAGTTTCTTGATAGCATCTCCAAATTCAGCGATAGCATATCTTAGCATTTGCTCAGCGTTTTCCAGTTGTCCCATCCTTCGATAAATTGATGATTGGCCAATTCTTAAAGTGGCCATCTCAATTAGCTCATCTTCGAAGGGGTCGTCACAGCGATTCTGCGTTTTGGTTGGATCCATATACTTCGTTCACACACGTTCAGTAAAAAACATCTTTCATTAAAACTGTTCTTCCAATAGGTACTTCTCCCATCGGTCTACCTCTTCCTGAGAGATAGAATAGTGCGCCTTCACCTCTTCATACATCTCTTGAAAGTTCAAATGAAAGCTTCTCCTCTCCCAATGCGGGGTCACGACGACAAACATTACACTATAGAGAAGGTCACGTTTGGAACAGATTTCTCTCACATCCTCTACGGTGACTTTTGGAAGAGCTAATCCCTCTTCCTGAGTTCTTGGAAGGTTTGACAAATCGTTACACAATCGTAGAAGCCCTACATCGGCAAGGGCGTAAGCGTTTTCGGCATAGCCCTCCGCATACTCATCAACGATCATCTCTGGCCAAATAATGTCGATATTATTCTGCGCTTGGCAGACCCACACTCGGGATTTCGAGGTATCAATAAAGTTCAACCCATACCATTCAGGGGCCAACCCCGGTTCCGCTTCGAAATACTCACCACGACTCAATGCCGATTCACGTTCGTAAAGTTTATCGACGATTTTATCTCTCCGCCCAACTGGTGCGGTCAGCAGCTCGAAATCATTTGGGATGATCTGCATCGATTTATTATAAGCCATGTAGCTCAGGCGAGAACTGTTGCCCTTTTGAATGCACACGGTCGCGGCACCACCCATAGCGTTCTCTCCTATTCAAATCCCTGGATAGTAAGCACTCTGAAGAGTCACCGAGGGTATTCTGCCAACACCCAATACTACCCATACTTTTTAATGCATACTTCTTGCATTAATATGACTCGCATCCGATCCCTAATCAAGCGCCTCAGATATCGTTTTTCAGCGCTGAATATCGATCTCGCCTGCCACTTCACACCCTCGCCAGGCTTACGATACTG
>JAGRAT010000646.1 GCA_020434495.1 Bdellovibrionales bacterium
CGAGCGCTGAGGAATCTCTGGGAGGGATCCGTACCGTCAAGGCATTTACCGGAGAACCATTTGAAGTCGAGCGTTTTGTTTCTCGCATTCAAGAAGTGCGTGGATTTGGGTTTCAACGTTCTCGCTTCGCAGCCTTTTTTGCTTCAGCCGTCAACTTCCTCATGAACGTCTCCCTAGTTGTAGTGCTATTGGTTGGCCTTCAGGCGGTCTCTGATTCAACCATGACTGCAGGAGACTTAACCGCATTCCTACTGTACGGTGTCATCGTTGCCATTTCCTTTGCATTTCTTGCTGGAAGCATAGCCGAGCTTTATCAGGCGTCTGGTGCAGCGGAAAGGGTCTTTGAAACGATCAATGCAGAGGAAGAGATTTCCGCCAGCGAAACGGGAGCGTCTCCTCAACCGATATCAACAGTCACATTTCAGCAGGTCAGTTTTTCCTATCCAACGAGAACCGAAGACACAGCGATTAGCGAGCTCTCTTTCTCAGCTTCTAAAGGCGAGTTTATTGCGCTTGTCGGCCCATCTGGTGCTGGAAAATCTACGATTATGAATTTGCTATTGCGTTTCTACGAGCCCAAATCTGGAGCTATCTTGTTTGATGATCATGACATCTCTAAACGACCGATTCGAGAGATTCGATCCCATATAGGCCTCGTTCCTCAAGACCCGCTACTCTTTGCAGACACCATAGAGGCAAACCTCCGGTACGGCACAAGTACGGCGACCTTAGAAGAGCTCGAAGAAGTTTGCAGACGGTCCTCGATCTTTGAATTTATACAAAGCCTTCCACAAGGTTTTAAGACTTACGTGGGAGAACGAGGAGTTCAACTGAGCGGCGGGCAGAAGCAACGACTTGCGATTGCTCGAGCTTTACTCAAGAAGCCTGACATCCTCCTACTCGACGAAGCCACCTCTTCTCTTGATAGCGAGAGCGAAGCCGCCATTAAACGTTCGCTCGAACGAATCAAAAATGACTGCATTCTCATTGCCATAGCTCATCGGCTCTCTACAGTTCAGAATGCGGACAAAATTCTCGTCATCAATCATGGCAGATTGGTTGAGAAGGGTACGCATCTCGATCTCGTCTCGAAAAAAGGTATCTATCAAGAGCTCGTTTCGTATCAAGAATTAGTGAACGCGAAGTAAGCTGCCTTCACAAACGCAGAACGCCCAAACATCCGTTCACCTCTCCTATGCGGCTTTACGTCGTACGTCAGATACCGCCTTGAGAAGCCCTTTAAACTCGCCAACGAAGGATCTCAGTGAAGGCAGACGACGATCTCCGCCGAATGGCTCCAAGAAGTCCCGGTAGAGCTCCTCGGGGCTCCCTAAGACCAGCAAGGTAAAATCATTAACCACTGGACTATTGCTGAGAACAGCCATTCGATCTTCGAAATACCTCCGGGTCAAGTACCCCCGCAATCGCGCATAAGTCCTATCACGAACATGACGAGGGAGATTTGGCTTACGTAACATCGAGCGCAGCCGTCTCAATTCTCGAGGCTCCGCTCGCCCACTCTTCC
>JAGRAT010000647.1 GCA_020434495.1 Bdellovibrionales bacterium
AGTACTCGCTTGCTATCAAGGGACGCTACCCTGGATTGCTTGCGACCGAGCGAGTCGAGCTCCCCATCGCACTAAGGCGTGACACCTATGAGGCCCTGGTGAAATATGCAAGTGGCGGTACCATTACTAAGAACCGTTTGATCTGCCCAGTTCAAGACAACCAGGTGGCTGATGTTAATCGGGAGCTCTCCGGTGAGGCTTGCGACGAACTCCGATTGGAAATCGATATTCCGATCAAGCGTTATGCCCGAGGCGCAGAGGCTGAGTCGCTTTGTGAGCTCAATTTAGTGTTCCTTGAGATTGAGCTCGCTTCTCGAGCTGCTGACGAAATTTTGCGGCAGGGAGTTCACGGGATATCGGTTATTCACCAGGCGCTCGATATCTCTCGAGATCAAGCAGAGAATGAGCGATTTCGAAAGCTTCTCAGTTGGTCCCGTTTGGCGCGAAAGGGTCTCTCCGACCCCAAAATTCAAAAAGCCCTACCAGAACTTAAAAGTCTCCTGCCTTAAGAATATCCTTTGGAAATTCACCCGTTTTTCTCTCGACTGCTCGCTATAGGTTTTGGAGCTCATAGGAAAGTAAAGTAGAGTAGAGGGCATGACAAACCCCGGTAATCTCCCAGCCCCAGAGAATGTTTCTGCGATAGAGCTCAATTCTCCATCGCCCGATGATGAAGAGGAGTCTTCTGGGCTCTTTGATGAGTTACGATTTTTTAACAGAGAACTCAGTTGGCTCCACTTTAACGCGCGAGTGCTGAAACAGGCGGCCGATCCGACCATTCCTCTCCTTGAGCGCATGAACTTCCTCTCTATCTTTGAAAGTAACCTCGATGAGTTCTTTATGAAGAGGGTAGGGGGATTGAAGCGTCATGTCTCGGCCGGGATCGTCCCGCAGAGCTTGGATGGAATGACACCAAAGGAACAGCTTCGCTCGATTCGTCAAATGCTCCTCCCCCAAATTCGACGTGCTGATACTATCTATCTCAATGAGTTAAAGCCACAGCTCCATGAAGAGGGAGTGCAGCTACTTGACTGGAAGGATCTCTCTACAAGCGAGAAGAAATACTGCAAAACATATTTCGAAGATCATGTCTTCCCACTGCTCACCCCACTTGCTGTCGATGCCGGCCATCCTTTTCCATTTCTCTCTAATCTTTCGAGTTCTCTTGGTGTTGCCGTTAGCCATCGAGAGAGGGATGAGCCCCTTTTTGCAAGAGTGAAGACGAGCGCGATTGAGCCGCAGTGGTTGTCATTGAAGACTGCCCCCGGAGCCTCTGGCGAAACGATTCATCGCTTTGTTCCGATGTGGCAGATCATCTGGGAATCTGTGGATCGACTTTTTCCCGATATGGAGATTATCGGAAAAATGATGTTTCGAATTACTCGAAATATCGAACTTGAAATTGATGAAGAAGATACTGAAGACCTCCGTGAATTAATGGAAGAAGAGCTCCGCCAAAGGAAGCGGGGGATGGTTTGTCGATTGGAGCACGGACCAGATCCCGACGAGTGGATTCTGA
>JAGRAT010000648.1 GCA_020434495.1 Bdellovibrionales bacterium
GGCCAACGGCGATTATGGCTGTCATTGGACGACTAACATCAAGGGTGTGCATCGCGACACCAAAGCCCTTTCCCTCCTCACCTATCCGATTTGTCTTTGGCACTCGAACGTTATCGAATGTTACACTTACGGTATTGGAACATCGCTGTCCCATCTTGTTCTCGTGATGACCAGTTGAGACGCCAGAAGTATCAGCGGGGACAACTATGCACGAAATCCCTTTGTGCCGCTTTGATTTGTCGTGCGTAGCAAACACCGTAAACTGGGAAGCCTCTCCGCCATTAGTGATCCACTGTTTCTGGCCGTTAATAACGTAATCATCTCCTTCAGAGGTGATTACGGTGCTGAGCCCCCCGGCATCCGACCCAGCCCCTGGCTCACTAAGGCAAAATGACGCAAATTGGCGGTTGCGAATCACCTCTCCGATGAACCGCTGTTGCTGTTCCGGGGTTCCGTAAAGACGAATGGGCGTAAGAGCGAGATCGTTTGCCACGAGTGATGTGGTTACCCCTGCGCAGCCTGCTGCTATCTCTTCTATCACGATACAACAGTCAGTAATCGAGAGATTCGTCCCGCCACACTCTTCCGGCTGAGTAAGATTCAGGAGTCCCAGGTCTTGCGCCTTGAGAAGGATCTCCTTTGGGAATATGGAATGCTCATCAAGCTTTCCGGCCACTGGAATGATTTCGGCTCGAGCGAACTTACGAGCCTCATCTCGAAGGGCTATCTGGTCTTCAGTGAATTCGTACATGCCATTATTCTAAACGAGGAGTGCCCTCACCCGCCATAAGACAAAATTCAGGCCAACCCTTTCATAGCTTCAGAGACTACCAGCAGAGCTGGACGGATTCCGACTCCAACAACTAGCCGGGAACCCTCCAATACCGCAATTAACCAGCTGAGGCGACTTGTGGTCGAGAGATCTCCTTTTCGAGAGCTTGGGTAAGGCTCGTTCGAGCGCCTCCGAGAGCTTTCGAGAGGTCCTCTGCAGCTTTTGCAAGAGAGTCTTCGATATCTGTTATGTTCACTCGAAATTGAGGAGCAAGCACTTCGATAGCCCCGACAACGGTGTTCCCAGCGCCTTTCACAATTTGAGCAACAGAAATAACTTCTGCCTCGGTAGCGCCTTTATCGATAGTACGCCCGTTCTTTCTTAACTCATTGAGCTGACTTCGTATTGCAGCGTCCTGAGGAGTATTCGTAGCAAGAATCTCTTCAAGGGTACTATCAGCAAGCTGGGCCGTGAGAAGTCTCCCTACAGAGCTCTGCTTCGCAGCAAAAGACGCAGCAACTCGTCCAGCTACTCGAACAGGCTTTTTCGGCTCGAATGAAATTGGATACTGTACCTGACCATTTTGAAGAACTGCGAAACTTGTCGTTTCCCCGATCTGATCGCAAAGACGCTTCAGAACAGGAGTCGCTCTCTGAACGACATTACTCTGAATGAGATAGGCCTGACCAAGCTCAAGCACCTTCACTCCGAGTCTGTAATCTTCGGTAGTTGGATTCTGCT
>JAGRAT010000064.1 GCA_020434495.1 Bdellovibrionales bacterium
CGCTGACGCCGAGGTCCGCAAAAGAATGGAGCGCCACACCAGGGGCCGAGCCACGAACCCAGACTTTATTGCCATTAGCATCTTTAAAGAGAGTCCCGTTATTTTCGGTATTAAGACGCTCACAAGCTTCAGCGATAGCTATAGCTCCAAGCGGAGCTCCTTCGCCGTGGTCTCGTACTTGCTCCGCTCTCGTTTTCGAAACAGAGTCCGTTGGAATCTTAAATTGGTAAGTTCGCCCTGGTTCAGTTTGAAGGCTGGTATTCTCCTCATTCTTCGCCCAGAACCCTGCATCACACTCAAAGACGGGGAATTTCATACCTTTCTCTTTCGCAGCAGCATTAAGCAGCTTGCCAGCTTCCTGGATTGTCGTACCAACTGGAAGAGTAAGCTCAATTACACCACCATCAAGCTTTTTGAAGCCTTGTAGGATGGTGTCTGCGGTGACTTCTGTCTCAAGGCTTGTACGTCCCTCATTAATGGCGATGAGCTTATCAAGGAGCTGCCTGGCTTTCACCATGTTCGCGAGATCTTCACTTGTAGGGTTCTCTTTCCCCTGAAGAGCGGTTTTTATGGGCGCGATAGCCTCAGCAAATTTTGCTTCAAGGTTTCTTTGCTCACCTACGATTTGAAGAGAGCTTGGCTCTATACTAAGAGCTTCGGCTGCTGCAATCGTTTTACTTGTAACCGCTAGAGTAGTTCCTGACAGGATGTCATTGACAACTGACTGTAACTCATCTGCTTCTGAAGGCGCTTGGCTCTTTGTTTCTACCTCTGTCATGCTTCTTCTCCGGTCTCCGTAAAGGCATCTTTAAACGTCTCGGGCGTTCTCGGGTCCGCTAACAAAAGAGAAAGCTTTCTCCGGATTTCAGCCTGAATCTCATTAGCTTTAGCGAGCTCTTCTTCTGAAAGAGGCGCGCTACTGTCTTTGCTGTTATCGCTCATAAAAATCTCCACAGCCCAACCACTGAGTAAGCGTTTTGATTCGAGAAATATGAAGAGGGATATAATTGCCGCCCCATAGCCATAGCCTCGCGAAAGCACTATTCTACCGGACCTACCTAGTAATGCAAATTTTATGCATCTATTTTATACGTTTCCTCATTCCCTTAGCGCCACTCGCCGTCCTTCAATCCCCCTCAACTTAATGGCCGTGGAGCAGTGGCGTCTTTCGTGGTCGGTAGGGGGTTAGGTTCTATACCTTTTAGTGGCGATATTACCCAGGAACCAGGTCAGAGGAAGTGAAGTAGCGAATTTACTCGGCTAACTCGACAAGTTCCTCCGAAGATTGGGCTTCCAGGTGAGGAACCGAAAGGGAAGGGGATTCATTAAGCTCTATACGCAAGTCGTCTTCTGACATTCTTTTTTCGGTTAGGATGGCTTCCAAAGCAGCGGGCTCTGGTTCATGGTGCCCTTTTCCCTGATGGCCCTGTTCTCCCGGTTCATGATGTCCGAGGTGGGCAGACTCATCGGCAAATTGATCGTTTAGGTTTGCTCGCAGCCACGCTTGTGCTCTTACCTCGGCGGCCTGTCCAGGAGTAAGTCCTTCTTCCAAGATATTGTCAGCAACTATCTGGTCTCTTACGGCCTCCTCTGTCCCTAAAATTGGGTCAGATTCAAGGAGGGTCATGATGCAGCTCGAGTCAATTGCCGAGTCTATCTCTCTCGCTACTTCAGAGTTTATCTCATGTGCGAGGTCGTGGAGTTCCTGCTGCTCTTCTTTCCGTACCTGTTCCAGAAGGGTAGGAGGAATCTTATCTATCCACGGGTCGCTCCACCAATCTTTTCTCTCTTCGAGCAGCTGTGCCAGCAGGTCTAACTTCCTCTGCTCATCAATCTCCTCCAGCACTTGCTGTGCGAGATCGTAATCACGATCAGCAAAGAGCTTCTTTGCTGCGTAGAGAGCTGTTTGGGTATCGAGTTCACCCATGGAAATCCTTTGTCTTCGTTGAGAACAAACCTTTATTCGGGCTCAGCGAATAGTGATTCGGAGCCACTACGTCGTGATTTGCCCTAAAATCCCTATTAATGCTCAAAAGTTATGAGAGATTTTCTGGGTCATGTCGCCTGAAATAGACATCCTAATTTTATGAGTTCCCGTTAGCTCAAGTTGTCGGCTCTCTCTGGCATGCGAATTGCCCTTATTTAGAGACCAAAGCATTTTCACCCTAATTTCCAGTAGTTGAGGGGGTGAATGCGAATGTTCAGGTTTGCTCGCAGATGATTGAAAGAGGAAAAATTTGGCTTAAGGCCTTATCGATAGTGGTAAATACTACTGCGTTAAGCCTCGGTATCTCTTTTCTCATTCTTCTTTCAACGGCCTCCGCAGATTCGTCGAGACGAGCCCGAGTAACTTTTCATCACTCGGGAGCTTTTGAAAAGCTGATAGAACAGCTCGTTCGTGAAGACGCAGCAGAGGTGATTACCGATTCAGCTGATGTGCGAGAAATTAAAAAAACATCTCTTCGTCTGCATGCACCCCGTTTAGGTTTGCTGCAACTCTCTCTTGATAAAGAGTGGCGCCCAGCGCTTCCAGCTCCTGCAAATGGAGTAAAGCGTTTTTTCCTGCGAGGGGATCTCTATCAACGTCGTACTGGAGATGAAGGGCGAGTTGCCGTAACCATTCTCGTATCTCCTGACGGAGGTAAGGAGATACGGTTCGCTCTTAAGGGGCTTACCACTCGCGCACGGAATGTGCTCTTCCTCGATCTCCGAACTGCCGGATTTGGCCGTATCCCCTCTTTTTCTAATCGATTACACAGAGCATTTGCCTCGGCTCTTGATGGTGCGGACTGTGAAACAGCGCTCTACGAAGGAGGCGAGGGGAGTGCTGGTGGAGAAGTGCCTCAATCCCTTCGTAGCACACAGGCTGCTGTGCGCGTTATTGAGCTCGTTACCGTATCTGATCGGTTTCTCTCTGGCGGTGAGCTCGCTGCCCTTGAAGCCGTAAACGTCGCAAATACCCTTTTACCACAACTTGGAATCGCTGTTACGGTAGTTGGCCACATTTCCTTTACTGCCTCGAATGATCCTACCGGGAGTATCACTACCGCGGGTCCACTCCTTCAGGAGATAACTCTTACGAATAGTATCTATCCTATACTTGAGAGCCACTATCCTGCAGCGGATGCCTATCACCTGTTCACTGGGCGAGATCTCGATGGCAGTGTAGTTGGTGTCGCTTGGCGAAACGTCGTGTGTGACCATGGGGTAAACTTCGCCATAAGTCAGGTGACCTCCTCTAATTCAGCTATCGTTGGAAGAATCTTTACACATGAGCTTGCGCACAATCTTGGTGCTTCTCACGATGCTCTCGTCATCCCTCCAACGACCTTGATGTCGCCTTCCCTGAATAGTTCCGTTAGCCAATTCTCCGCTCAAAGTAAGGGGGAGGTGAGTTCATTTCTTGCTTCTGCAGAGTGTTTGAGTTCGGGGGTAGTTACCGTTCCTTCTCCTGCAGAGCCAACTCCAACCCCAACTCCAAACCCGCCAAGCACATCCCCGTCGGGTATCAATGAACTTCAATCGGAACTTTCCGTTGCATTAGAAGTGCTTGCTGGAGCTCGAGGCAAGTTGACGGTGCAAGAGCGAGAAGAGATAGCCTTGTACTTCCGTGGATTTCAACTCAAGTTAGCAGAGGCAATGAGTAGGCGAATTCTCAATATTCAAGAGGCAAAGAAACTCTTTAGAGCGCTTCACTCCATCGATAATTTGGAAAATGCCCGTGGAAGCCGGGTCTTTAAGCGACGCGCAAAGCAACTTCGGAAGGCTCTTCGGAGTATGTCAAGGCTCCTCTTCGGGCGAGTCTAGCCCCCAAGTTTATCTCCTCTGAAAAATCTCGCATAATTTCGGGGCTTCTCCGCTGTGAGGTTGCTCCTGGAGACAGCTCGATCATATAGTTGGGGCTCGAAACGAGCATTGGAGGAGGTTTGCATGGCGCAAAAAGTCGCTCTTATTACTGGTGTTACTGGGCAAGACGGATCGTATCTTGCTGAGTTTCTCCTTGAGCAAGGGTACCGAGTGTTTGGAATGGTACGTCGCTCCTCTGAGGAGAAATTCGAGCGAATTAGCCACCTCATGGATAAGATAGAGCTCGTTCAGGGAGATCTTCTCGATCAGTTTTCCCTTATCTCAGTTCTTCAGGAGACAAAGCCATCCGAGGTGTACAACCTTGCGGCTCAAAGCTTCGTACCTACATCTTGGAAGCAACCGGTCCTCACTTCAGAGTTCACTGCGATTGGGGTGACAAAATTACTGGAATCTATCCGTTTTGTTGACCGCAATATTCGCATCTATCAGGCCTCTAGCTCAGAGATGTACGGGAAGGTCCGAGAGACTCCGCAAACAGAGCTTACTCCTTTTTACCCCCGTTCGCCTTATGGTGTTTCTAAGGTGTATGGCCACTACATTACGGTCAATTATCGAGAGTCATACGGCATCTTTGCCGTTTCAGGGATTCTCTTTAACCACGAATCCCCTCGCCGAGGGCTTGAGTTTGTGACGAGAAAGGTAACTGATGGCGTTGCTCGAATTAAGCTTGGGTTGAGCGAAGAGCTTCGCCTTGGAAATCTCGATGCGAAGCGAGACTGGGGATTTGCTGGTGACTACGTTCGAGCAATGTGGCTTATGCTTCAACAGTCAACACCCGAGGATTACGTAATCGCGACAGGAGATACCCATTCCGTGCGCGAACTTGTTCAGGTTGCGTTTAGTCACGTCGACCTCGACTGGGAACAGTTTGTGAAGATTGACAAAGCGTTCTTGCGGCCTGCTGAGGTCGATCTTCTCGTGGGTGACTCATCCAAGGCGAAGCAGGAACTTGGGTGGGAGCCAACAGTGAGCTTCGAGCAGATGATTAAGATGATGGTTGATGCGGATCTCGAGCGTCTTAAGTCTTAGTCCCGTCCGTTATGATCTCTACCGAAGAACAATCGGTGGTTTGGATTTTGGGCGTCAGTTCATTATTTAGTGGAGGGTCCAGCTACTCATGCGAGTGTTAGTAACCGGAGCGTGTGGGTTCGTTGGGCCGTATCTTCTGCGAGAGCTGGGTGGGAACTCCCAGTTTGAGCTTTTTGCCTCCGTTATCAATGCAGCTTCCCACTCTGAGGTTCACCCTTCTGGATCCCAGAATCGGGGGGTCCGGTTGTCTGAGGTCACCAGCAATATCATCGAATTGGATGTCACTGACGCGAAGCTCGTCGGTGAGTGTTTCTCGGAATTGAAGCCAGATGTGGTGTGTCACCTCGCTGGAATGGCGTTTGCACCTGATGCCGCAGTGAATTTTGGGCGAGCGGTGTCGGTCAATGTTGGCGGTACGTTCAATGTTTGTCAGGCGCTTGCGGATCATAGGCCGAATGCAAAATTGCTTTACGTGAGCTCCGGAGAGGTGTACGGGGCGATCTCCATCGATCAGCTGCCGATAGAAGAATCCCTTCCAGCTCTTCCAACAAATCCGTATAGCCTCACGAAATTGCAATCTGAAGAGGTTGTTCGATTCTTCCAGCGTCGTTCAAAGGTGAGAGCGGTTATCGCTCGTCCCTTTAATCACATTGGTCCAGGTCAATCAGAGAAATTCGTCGTTTCAAACTTCGCAGCCCAACTCGCACGTATCAACCTCGGACTCCAAGAGCCGGTGATTCAGGTTGGAAATTTGAAAGCGAAGAGAGATTTTACCGATGTTCGTGACATCGTGGCGGGCTACTCGGCTCTTATCGCTGGGAATGAACACTCCTGGGTTGGGGCAGAGTTTAATCTCTGTTCCGGTAAAGCGATCGCAATTGAAGATATCCTTAACAAGCTCATTGAGATTAGTGGGGTCGAGGTTCGTGTGGAGAAGGACCCGGCGAGAATGCGCCCAGCGGAAGTCCCAGAAGTTCGTGGGTCCTATGAAAAAGCGAAGGCAACCTTCGGCTGGCAGCCTAAGTACAGTATTGAAGAATCGCTCAAGGACGTTTACCGGGAGTGGTCAGAGTATTTTCATTCGTGAGCAAAACTCTCTGCCTCTATAAAGACCAGTAAGTCTGTTCGGGTTGTAGCTCGCTCGGATGGAAGACTGATTTCACATCGATAAGTATACCATCCGGCTTCAAGTACTTACTGAGGAACTCCCCTTTGTCTCCGATGAGGGCGTCATGTGCAACTGCCAGAATAACAACATCCAGCATGCCAGTACTATCTAATGGAGAAAGTGAAATTTTATATTCCTCTTCAATCTCTTTTGGGTTGGCATGGGGATCAAACACGAGCGGCGAGCAGCCGAAATCTGCGAGTTCATGAACGATATCCGGGACTCGGCTGTTTCGGGTATCGGGAATGTTCTCTTTAAAGGTAATTCCGAATACGCCAACCTGTGCCTGGCTAACCGGAATTTCCTTCTTTACCATTATCTTCATGGCACGCTGGGCAACGTAGCGCCCCATGGAATCGTTGATTCGTCGCCCAGCGAGGATCACCTCTGGGTGGTAGCCAAGCCGTTCTGCTGCTGTGGTGAGATAATAGGGGTCTACTCCGATACAGTGTCCGCCAACGAGGCCGGGAAAGAATTTTAAGAAATTCCACTTTGTACTTGCGGCAGCGAGAACATCTTTGGTTCGTATTCCCATCATGTCAAAAATAAGCGAGAGCTCGTTCATCAGCGCGATGTTGAGATCTCGTTGGGTGTTCTCAATGACCTTAGCTGCTTCAGCTACTCGTATGCTCGGCGCTTTGTGAACTCCCGCTTTAATGATGGTACTGTAGGTCTCGGCGATAGTTTTCAGGCATTCATCATCCTGGCCTGAAACCACCTTAACAATGTTCTCAAGGGTGTGTTCGGTGTCCCCAGGGTTGATTCTCTCGGGAGAGTATCCAAGTGTGAAATCTTCGCCACATGTTAACCCGGAAGTTCTTTCTAAAATCGGACCGCAAAAATCCTCTGTGACTCCGGGATAAACCGTCGACTCGTAAACAACAATGGCACCCTTCTTTAAGACCTTTCCGACTGTTACTGACGCTGCTTGTAGCGGGGTAAGATCGGGAGTGTGATTTTCATCTACGGGAGTTGGAACAGCGACAATGAAGAAGTCGACATTACTCAAATCTTTGAGTTCGCTTGTTATGAAGAGGTTCGATTGCTGTAGAGCCGCTTCGCTTACCTCTCTACAGGAATCAAAGCCGTTTTTTAGCTCTTCTACTCGACTCACATTTACGTCAAATCCGATAGTACCATCGAATTTCTTTGCAAAGGCAACCGCTACCGGCAGCCCCACATATCCAAGTCCAATCACTCCAATCTTCATGATTCCTCAACGGTTTGAGAGAGTTGCTTGGAAAACTATCGTAGAATGTCAGAGAGGTTGCAAGGTCTTCCCTTTCTGACCACATCTTTTCCCTTTTTTAGGCGGGAAGTGTACCTTTTCGCGATGCAATCTTCGGCTACTCAACAACTCATGCGGGTCTGGCGACACCACGGGGTGATCGGGATATTTGATCGTGTGCTAACTCGTGCAAAATCATTTCTTGCTCTCGAGGATGACGCTGAGGAGCGGGGCGGAAAGCTCTGGTTAGAGAAACAGCGTCCTCTCCCGCGAGAGAGTTATGAAAAGCGAATTGAGCAGTTTGAATGGCATCCACTCCTGTCATTACTCGTCCCCGTGTGCGATCCCCCAATCGCGTTCCTTCAGGAACTGCTGCACTCCGTTCAAGAGCAGGTATATGAAAATTGGGAGTTAGTGCTTGTTGATGATGCTTCCGAAAATTCAACTGTTCGAGAGGTTCTTGAGAGTGCTGCCGCTGATGACGGGCGGATTAAAATTCATTGTAAAAGTCAGCGAGAGCATATCGCAAAAACTTCTCAAGCTGCCCTACAGGTTGCTACTGGAGATTACCTCGGGTTACTGGATCATGATGATGTCCTTCCTCTTCATGCCCTGTTTCATATTGTGGAAGCGCTGCAGCATGATCGGGAGATTGATATCCTCTATAGTGATGAGGCGAAAATGGATAGCTCCGGCGCTCTCCACTCACCCCAGGTGAAGCCAGACTGGTCGCCCATGTACTTTCGTTCCTTCATGTATGTCGGGCACTTAACGGTGTACTCGCGAACTGTAATCGAAGCAGCCGGAGGATTTCGCGAGGGAACTGATGGAAGCCAGGACTATGACCTGCTACTTCGAGCTTCTGTGAGGGCGAGAAAGATAGTTCATATCCCGCGTGTTCTCTACTATTGGCGCGAGCACCAGCGTTCAGTGGCAAGTGACGTTGAGGCAAAAGGCTATGCCTTTGATGCTGCAAGGGACGCGCTAAGGCTGGCGCTTGAAAGAGAGGGGAGGGGGGAATCCCTAGAGCTCGTAAACGGACCTTATCCGGGTACCATTTTGTATCGGTCAAAGAAGCGGGTTCCTGAGATTCTCACTTGGATCGAATCTGAGTCCTTAGAACAGCTAAGTCAGAGGGTTGAGGCGCTCGACTCAGATGCCGTTTACCTTACAAGGGAGGGGTTTCCAATTCCATCGGAAGAGGAGCTCCGGTATCTTGCGGCACCTCTTGAGTTCTCAGCTGTATCCGCACCACTCCTTGTTGACAGTCAGCAGAGAATGGTAGTTTCTGCGGGGCATTCGCGGCTTCCCGGGAAGTTCCTCCCAAATTTTCAGGGGCAGTCACTAGCTCGAGGAGGGAGTGGACATAGACTGTATGTCCCTTTTGAAGTTGATGCAGTGAGCCTGCTTGGGCTCTGTTTGAGTCGGGAAGTTCTCCTCTCTCTCCTATCAAATTCTGCTCTTGCGAGCACCTCGGCGCTCGTGAATTCCGGAGCTATACTAAATATCGATAACACGAGTATTGTAGTTGTGCCTCAGGTGCGAATAGTAGCTAAGCAAGCTCTTATGAAGCAGCCATTGACTCTCCTCTGTGGAGATCCGTTAAAGCATTTCTACCCGATAGGGTATGCGACTTCAGAGGCGAGTTTTCAGTTCTCGAGCGCCAGATGAATGTAGCTGTTGTTATACCAATCTATAATGCCTTTGAAGATGCGCTTCGGTGCTTGGAATCGATTCTTAAGTTTACGCCAACAGATATTCCCATTTTTATTGTTGATGACCGGAGCTCCGATGGGTGTTTTGAAAGTTGGTTGGAGACCCGTCTTCCTAATATTCCTAATAGCTGGATATTTTTAAAGAACGAGAGAAATTCCGGATTTTCTTGGACGGTAAACCGGGGACTTCGTGAAAGTGCTCCACGAGATGTCGTCATCGTGAATAGTGATACTGTGCTAACGGCTCGGTGGCTCGAGAAGCTTCACCAAGCGGCATACTCTGCTCCTGATATCGGCTCAGTGACTCCTTTTACCAACAACGGAGCCATCTGCTCCATCCCACGAATGAGTGAGGATAACGAAATCCCGGAGGGATTTACCCTTGATACATTTGCCGCATTCGTTGAGGAGCTCTCAGAGCCTCGTTACCCAGAGATGCCAACCTGTGTTGGCTTTTGTACCTATCTTCGAAGAGATGCTCTGGAACAGACGGGACTATTCGACGAGGTGCGTTTCCCCCGTGGATACGGAGAGGAGAACGATCTTTCTTGTCGGATGGTGAAGTGCGGGTTTCGAAATATCCTCGCCGATAACACCTTTGTCTTTCACAAAGGAGCAGCTTCTTTTGGTCCTTCACAGCAAAAGTTGATGGAACAAGGGGAGGTCGAGCTCCGTAAGATTCATCCTTCGTATTACCAAAAAGTTTCACGTTATTGCAGGAATAATCCGCTTGAGCCTATTCAGCATGCCATTCAAGATGCGTTGCTACGAAGTCGGCATCAAGACGGCGGACGGAGAATTCTCCACGTTCTCCATAATGGGCTCTATAAGCAGCGACGAGATCAGCTCGGTGGGACGGAGTTCCATGTCCAGGGGCTCGTTGAGCAGCTCCCAAGTTATCATCATTGGTCTCTTGTGAGGGGACGATCCGGGTTGGTGCTTGAGGCCCACAGCGCTGATTGTTCTGCCTCCTTTCATTTACCAAAGGAGATCGCTACCGATGAGGAGAAAGCGCTCTCTTTTGTGCTCAATAAAGACTTCTTTGACCTGGTGCATGTTCATCATACCCGTTGGTTTGATCTCCCCTCGCTCGTTCGCGCGTTGAAGCGGCATGGGAATTATCTCGTATCGCTACACGATTTCGTGAGCATCTGCCCACGCTTTCATCTATTTACGGTTGCTGGCGAGCACTGTAGTGGTCAGGAGTGCCGTAAGGCTTGCGGTTATCGGGAGTCTTTTATCGCAGAGTATCGACGTTTCGGACTTGAGCTCTTGAGTGCCGCAAAGGAGGTAGTCTCCTTTTCCGAGAATACCGTCGAGTATCTCTCTCGAATTTTAGGTGAAGAGATTGCGACAAGAAGAGTTCAGCACGGAATTAAAGTTCAGTTTGAGCGGGTCTCGGTGTCTCGTGAAGAGCGAACTTTTTCTGAAGGTGAGGGCCTCCGGATCATAACTTACGCACCAAGAGGACGGCATAAAGGCCGGGAGCTTTTTCAGGAACTTTTCGCGATGCGTAAGCTTTCTTCCGGGACTCCTATTCAATGGATAGTGTTGGGAGAGGGAGAGGACAGCTACCCATCTCATGTTGAGCAACTTGGGAGTTACAGCTCAGAGAATTTTCAAGCCCAAGTGTTGAAGGCCGAACCAGATATTGGGTTACTCCTCTCGCTATGCCCCGAGACCTACGGCTTATCGTTCGATGAGTTGTTAGCTTGCTCAGTGCCGCTTGTTGTTGGTCCGCTTGGGGCGCCGGCTGAACGGATTATGCATTGGAATGCTGGATGGGTATTACCTGAACTTTCTGTCGCAGCAGTTATTCATCAGCTGGAAGTCTTGAATGAGCAGAGACGCGATGTTCGTGCTAAGAGCGAGGCCGCAGGTATTGCTCCTGTCCGTCCCCTGAAGGAGGAGTCCGAGGAGTTCCAATTTCTTTATGATGGGTTAATGCCGCTTGAGGCAGCGCAGCTATCATACGACCAGTTTGTTGCTCAGTTTGAAGCGGGAGAACCTCGGAGACCAGCTCGTCTTGAAATCATTGGCCGAGGGATAGAAGGGTCATTGTCGGTCCTTGAATCCCTCGGTTTGCGCTCAACTCTGCAAGCTTTTCTTCAGTCCGCTCTTGGAGAAAAATCGGTCAAAGTCCTTAAGAACCTGCGCGGGTAGACTTCTCCGAAGGAGACTGATAAAAAGTTCATGAATCAAAGGTGCTACCAATGAAATTATCAGTTGTTATTCCTTGTTATAACGAGAAGCACACTATCCACGAAATCATCGCGGCGGTGAAGAAAAGTCCAGTTTTCAACGACGGAACTGCCACCCTGGAACTTATCATCGTTGATGATTGTTCAACCGATGGAACCCGAGACATCCTTCAGTCTGAGATTGAGTCTCAGGTGGATAAGGTTGTTTACCACAAGCAGAACCAGGGAAAGGGAGCAGCTCTTAGAACCGGTTTTGAGCATGCGACTGGCGATTGCGTGATCGTTCAAGATGCAGACCTTGAGTATGATCCGAATGAGTTTGGGTTACTCCTTGGGCCTATCCTCCAAGATAAGGCTGATGTGGTTTTTGGCTCAAGATTTTCGGGGGGAGGACCGCACCGGGTCGTGTATTTTTGGCACATGATTGGAAACCAGGTGTTAACCCTACTTTCAAACATGTTCACAAATATCAACCTCACCGATATGGAGACGTGCTATAAGCTTTTTAGAAAGAAGGTGCTTGAAGGCATTACGGTAGAGGAAGATCGTTTCGGGTTTGAACCAGAGATTACCGCAAAGGTTGCGAGAGGGCGTTGGCGAATTTATGAGGTTGGGATCTCCTACTACGGAAGAACCTATGAAGAGGGAAAAAAGATCGGCTGGCGAGATGGTGTTAGGGCGATCTACGCAATCGTGAAGTACAATTTTTTCAAGTAGCCCTTCGCAAACCAACCGAAGCGGTGAGATTAACAGTTATATGGGATGCGAAACGCTTTAGGAGATTTTGAAGCAGTGTCAAACGAGGGAGCAGGGGAAAGGGATCTGTATGTCGCCCTCTGTGTGGACCTCGACGGTACCCTTATCTCTTCAGATGTGCTCTACGAATCTTTGGTGAAGCTTGTCGCTACCCAACCGCTGAAGCTCTTCGGTGCTGTAGGGTCGGTGTCCGGAGGGAAGGCCCGGCTGAAAAGCTATCTCACGAAACATGTCGACCTTCAGATTCCCCTCCTCCCGTTTCGCGAGGAGGTGGTTCGCTATGTGCAAGAGGAGCGCGCTCGGGGGAGAAAAACGGTACTTGTTACCGCCAGTCATCAGTCCTTGGCTGATCAGATTGCTGCCCATCTAGGAATCTTTGACGAAGTTTATGGCACTTCCGATGGTCACAATTTGAAAGGGATAAATAAAGCAAGTTTCCTAAAAGAACGATTTTCTGAGTTCGAGTACATCGGAGACTCTCTGGCTGATGAGCCGGTGTGGCGTCAGGCAGCTCGGGTAAGTGTAGTTGCTGGGAGTAGGGGTGTTGAGAGTATGGCCCGCGCGATAGATAACAATGCTCGGGTGTTTTCTGGCGGATTTTCCTTACGGGTCCTCCCCAAGATGCTTCGGGTGCACCAATGGGTGAAGAATCTCCTCCTGTTCCTTCCCTTGCTGATGGCCCATAAGATTGGAGATCTCTCACTGTTCCTTGATGCGTGTATCGCTTTCTTGCTTTTCTCGATGACGGCTTCTTCGGTCTACTTGCTGAACGATCTCGTGGATCTCGAGAACGATAGACAGCACCCAACGAAATGTCGGCGTCCGCTCGCTGCTGGTAAGGTTACTCCTCAGGTGGCGATGCTCACCGTATTCGGTTTGCTCGCGATGACTGCCATTTGTGCAACGCTACTGCCAGTCCCGTTTGTCTCGACACTGCTTTGCTACTTTATGATTACGACCCTGTATTCCCTGTATCTGAAGAAGCTTCCTATCCTCGATATCATCACCCTCGCGTCTCTTTACACTATTCGTATTATCGCTGGTGGAAGTGCGACCGGAGTTCCCGTCTCGGAATGGCTGCTCGCATTTTCGCTCTTTATGTTCTTTAGCCTCGCCTGTGTAAAGAGGTTTTCCGAATTGCTTGGGGTGCAGGATCGGAAGGAGAGTCATGCGCGTGGGCGTGGATATCGAGCAGGAGATATTGAGCAAATTGCAATGTTCGGGTCTGTTAGTGGATATCTTTCAGTTCTCATCCTTGCGCTCTACATTAATTCTCCTGCTGTAGTTGAGCTCTATCAGTATCCTCGTGCGTTATGGCTTCTCTGCCTTACAGTGCTCTACTGGGTAACCCGGGTGTGGTTGCTGACCAGACGTGGTGAAGTTCACGAGGATCCGATAGTCTTTGCGCTGCGAGATCGTGC
>JAGRAT010000649.1 GCA_020434495.1 Bdellovibrionales bacterium
ACTCGCTCCAACTGTTGTTCTGGTTCTGTGGTGATCTTTGTGAGCGGCTTTGAAAGTTTAAGAAGTTTTTGAAGTCGTTTTGTGGCGCCCTTGATTGCCACCTCTGCTTCAGTCGTTTGAGGGATCTCTTTTTCCAGTTTGTCGCACAGCGCTTCTAACTGTTCTTGAGGGAGCCCTTCGAGCGATGCCGATTGTTCTAATTTCTTTGCCGTGGTTGCTAGTACGTATCTATCACGAAGAACCCCTGCTCGCTTTGCGGTTCTCCTTGCGAGGGAGTCCGAAACGGTAAAATTTTTGCCGATATTCCCCTTCATCAGTCGAAGGAGCGAGCGCATCTTTTTTATCCGTTTTCGTAACGACCACACGGTTTCTGACGGGTCTCTTTCGGGAAGAGTCTTGGAATTGAGATCTTCTATCGCCTCAACGATGAGCTGCCGATAGACGGTGGGGATGTGGACGTAAGCTCGATTCGCTTCGCTCATTTGGGGTTCTCCTCCTTTTGAGGGCTTCAGCGCGCTACCGCTCAAAACGCTCCAGACTTTCAGGGGCTCCCTGCCAGAGGGTTACACCGCTGCTGGAAGAGAGTATACTTGAATGGGTTGAGAGTTTATCCGAATTTCACCAGAAAATTGAAATCCTAGTGCCTTGGCGGCCTCAGAAAGGGGATTGTCCTCCGAGGAGATCCCTAGGAAGAGTTCCTCCGTCGGAGATTGACTGCGGACGTGGGTGAGAAGTGCTCGGTAGTCTTCGGAAGAATCAGCCTTGATAGCTACAATTCGCTCTAAACCAAAAAAATCATTGTCGAAAATGACTGCTCCAGCTATCTCGTCTGCGCCTGTCACGTAGCATGTTCCTCTGGCCAAGCAATAGCTTAACTTTTTCAAAAATGAGTGATTCTTCGGATGAAACTCTCTCTCAAAGAAGGATGCGAGTGCCGTAAGTTCATGGGGGTCTGCGGTTCTGATAATCATGGGCAAATTATACCTTTCGCCCCCATTCCTTGCTATAACCTCCTGACAATATTGTTTCTCAAGTGACTAAAAAATGGCGTCTGAAGAGGTACTCACGATATTTCCCCCCGAGGAACCGGTAAATACGCTACTGACGTTGAGCGGCTCGAAGAGCTTCATGAATCGAGCCCTAATTCTCGGCGCTCTCGCGGACTCTCCCTCACTTATCTCGAACCCGTCTCGGAGTGAGGACTCTATTACTTTGCTCAGACTCCTGAAGGTCTTCGGCGTTGAAAGTCGTTGGAAAGAAGGGGGTGCTCTGGAACTGAGTGGACGGAAGAAAGTTTGTACCCCGAGTGCTGAAACGGTTCTCGATGTTGGCCCGGCTGGAACGGTAATGAGGTTTATTACCTCGTATGCCGCTGCATTTGAAGGATCCGATGTGATCATTCGAGGGAGTGAGCGAATGCATCAACGTCCGATTGGGGCGCTAGTTGATACCCTGATGGCTCTTGGAGCAAATATCGAATACATCGGTCA
>JAGRAT010000650.1 GCA_020434495.1 Bdellovibrionales bacterium
CTACTACTATTTACCTATTATAAGTATTTAAGTAATAACCACTTTCCTTGGGATTTGAATTCATTCGAGACACCATGAATTTTCTGCGGACTTTTTACAAAGAAATGATCGGGTTTTAGGATCTGGAGTTAGACATATGGAATTGAAAATCTCTCAAGCGGAACTCTCAAAAGCGCTTTCGTTTATTCAGAGTATCGTTGAACGTAAAACCACCATGACGATATTGGCAAATGTTCCCCTCACCGCAGAACAAGATGGACAATTAAAACTCTCCGCAACAGATTTAGATATAACTGCAGTTGTAAAAGTTCCTGCACAAGTTACATCGGAGGGAAGTACAACCATCAGTGCTAAGGTCTTCCACGAAGTCGTCAGAGAGCTTCCAGACCGCGATGTGAAGCTTTCTCTTGGTGAAGGGGAGAGGCTTAACGTTGCCTCAGGAAATTCGCAGTTCTCGATTGTAGGGGTTCACTCAGAGGAGTTTCCAAGTCTACCAGGGATTAGTATTGAGCCCTCTTGCGTCATTAAGGGGCAACAACTGCTCGAGATGGTTCAAAAGACGGTTTACGCCGTATCCCATGATGAAACGCGATTTAATCTTAATGGTGTTTGTTTTGAATCCGCGAAAGGAAAAGGAAAGGGAGGCGATCAACTTCTTCGATTGGTAGCCACCGACGGTCATCGATTATCTCTCATTCAACGACCAGTTGATGGATTAGAATTTGATGGAAGTCCGATAGTTCCAACAAAAGGACTCACAGAGGTAAGAAAGCTCCTTGATGAAATTGGAGATCAGGACGTTAAGGTTACCCTCTCCGACGGTTTCTTCGTTGTTGATACCGGAAAAGCAAAGGTTTCAATGCGTCTCATCGATGGTGAGTTTCCAGACTACAACCAGGTATTACCGAAAAAAGATGGTGTCTCAATATCGTTACCTGTTGAGCGATTTGCTCAGGCCTTAAAGCGAGCGTCACTAATGGTCACCGATAAGGGAAAGTGCATTAAGCTTGATTTTAGTACGGGAAAGCTAAAGCTTTCGAGCTCTTCACCAGAGCTTGGAGAATCCCACGAAGAGCTGGAACTTGACTACAAGGGTGAGCATCTGAGCATTGGATTTAACGCCAAGTATTTGTTGGATTTTACCTCTTCTATCTCTCAGGAATCGAATTTAGTGCTTAAGCTCAGCGGAGAGCTTGGGCCAGCCAAGCTTCATGAAGAACACGATGAGTCTTACTTTGGTATCGTCATGCCAATGAGATTGGCCTAACCGGCGTGAGATAGGCCTAACTGGCGATAGTGTATTTACGAAAGCTTAAGACCTATTCCTTTAGAAATCTTTCAGATGATTCAATAGAGTTTCATCCGGGCGTTAATCTCTTTACCGGGGACAATGGTCAGGGAAAGAGCAATCTTATAGAAGCCATTCACTTGCTGAGTGCTACGAAGACCTTTCGGTCGGTAGGGAATCGCGATCTCTGTCGGTGG
>JAGRAT010000651.1 GCA_020434495.1 Bdellovibrionales bacterium
CCTGCCGTAGGACAGACCTCCCAGAGGGAAGATACATAGCAGTTCTCAGGAGATACCCCCTCCTTCTCCAAGGAGAAATACTACTGAATAGGCAACACGAGAGTAATGGCATTGGATGTTCGAAGTTCTCCAGTACCAAAATCGTATGCCACAGACTGAAACACCAGATTCGCCGTATCAAGGGTCATGGGAGGAGTATAGACGGTAGGAATATCAAGCGAAAAATCTCCCTCAAAATTGGCGACATACGTTGAATGATTTGTTACCCGAGAGAGATCCACACAGGCGAGGTGTTCTACACTGTCAAACATGAACGGGACTTCCACTGCTCGGTCAGAGACGACGATGGAGAACGGAGTAGATCCAAATGCATCTGTCACATCAATGTAAATTCGACCTGTCCGGCTTACCTGTGCCACCATTGACATACCCGTACTCCTTCCGTGGAGGAGAGTTCCAGCAAACATGTGAACCTCAACCGAACCCGAAGAGCCAGCTCTTACTATAACAGCCTCATCTATGTCATCTCCGGTGAAGTCACCAGCCGCAACAGCAGTTCGTAGATCGAAATCTTGCCTCTGTGAATCCATGGGAACGAGGGTGAAAAATCCTCCATGACCCCGCGCTCCAACCTCTTGTTGGAGAATTTTCGCTCTTCTCGATGTCTTCACCGACAACGGGGCCGTGCTCAACGGATCCGCATTTGTACCAGCGAGAGTCTCAGGCACACCATCAAGACTGATATCGTTGGTGAGAGCAATACTGTATCCTATCCTCATTCCATGCTCATTCAACTCCCCTATATGGGCATCATATTGTTGTATTCCTGCAGCTCCGACCCGATAGCGATACACAGCACCTCGAGCGATTCGATCTGCTTGGTCCTTTGCTGCAATGGCAGAGACAGCGAGAACTCCAGGAGTAGCATCGACTGAGAATCCATACTGATCATGCGCTCGATTTCCTACCAAATTTTGCTCAAGTACAAATCCCCCTAAAGACAGAGAGAGAACTTTTACCGAACCTGTATCAGTGCCACGGTTAATCACATCATCCATCGGAGCCCCCACATATACTTTTGTGATACCATTCAGGCTATGTGTAGCAATATCCGCTCCAAATTCGTTGTTCACCTCAACATCACTAATGGAGGAAAGGAGGGCAATTCCTCCGTTGGGAATCAGCTCAGGAACAAACAGGGAAACAAGCCCAACGACTGCTCCTGTCGGATTTCTCCTGCCAGGAGCAGAGACGAGAAAATCATCCTTATCGACTGGACCAAACTGGGAGGAATTTTCAAGCCTCGCTAGTGATTTTCCGAATCTATCTCCGGATAGTGGGTCTGGAAGTTGAAGCGTGACAGCCTCCACGAGCTGTTTCGACGAGGAAATCTCAAATACAAGCACCTGCCCTTCGCCTCCCGAGGCGTTTGGGAATCCGACCACAAGCTCTTCTACACTGGTTCCGCGA
>JAGRAT010000652.1 GCA_020434495.1 Bdellovibrionales bacterium
AGCCACATCTCGGAGCCCTCTGTCTCGGTTGCTTGCTCCAAGAATTCTTGCAACAGGCTGCTACAGGAACTCCAGTACGTTCCCGTCCCAATAATGAATCCGCTCGCTCTACGGCATAGATCAAACCGCTCCTCTACATTTCGAACAGTTTTTAGATGGCACCATTCAATTTCAAACTGGCCGCTAAGATGCTTCTCAGCAATGCGTAATATACGCCCGGTATTTCCCTCTGCCCCACCGAGACCTCCATTAACAATCAAAACTCGGTGCATTTGACTTCGATCGCCCAAAAGAATTCCTCCGCAAAAGCTCTTGTTCCACAAATTCAGCAAGATTGTTGCAAACTCAGAGAGAAATTTTAAGGGAGAAGGCATACTGCCCGCAAATGAATACGAACTCCGAAGCTTCGAGGTTATGCTGCTTCCTGATCTGTACCGTCGAAATCTGGAGCGTCTCGAGGAGGATTGTTGCGAGGGAGATGGGGTTCTTGAAGGAGTGGATTTTGATTGTTGAGAAAAACCTGCCGGGCGAGAAACTTAAATTCAGCAATAAACGCCCCTCTCGGAGGTGGTTTCGGGCTTAAGGGCCTAATGACTTTGTCGTAGAATTCTGCCCCAGAGGTAGCAACGATCACTTTGCACCCCTGTAGCGCTGGATTCGAATCCGCAAGTGCCTGTCTCTTCTGTCGATACCTCTCGGTCAGCATTGATTCCCAACGCTCTCTGACCTTCCCCTTTCCTTCTCTACTCTTTCGACTATTTATCTCTCTCCGGAAATCGGCATACTCCTTAGCACTTTCAAAATCACCAAATTTCTTTCCGTGCCTCCAAGTACGAGGGGGATGAAACTCAATTAATTTATCGCCAACTCGGAAGTCGATAGTACGAGTCCCTCCAGTCTGCTCATCAAACGCCGGAACCTGATAAGTCACATGTGGGATAGTTCGAAAGTTCGGAATGTATCGCTCGAGCATCTCAGCACAGGCCGCTTCGGATCCCGAATCATAACGAACACCAAAGTGGAATCGTTCTGGATTTTTCTTTCCTCTCTTCGAAACAGCGATACGCGCGCGCTCCGTACCAGGGGAACCATCGTCAGCCATGCATCCTTGAGCTATGCGCTTCTGGAGAAGCTCGATTCGTTCTTTAACTGACGACTCTATTGTTTCAGTTTGACTATTCGCTGGTGGAAAATCCCCAGCCAACGGCATTCGAGACTGTCCTCTGATTCTGTTACGAAGAATCGGAATCGCCACAGTTCCCCCCCCTGAAAACCTGATCACTGGTGAAGCGCACCAAACAGATGAAGAGGAGCACGATAAGATTCAAAGAATATAAATGAGTTAAATTAGCAGTATTTTCAGTTGATTACCTGAGGGGAAGCCCTATGCCCCTAACTGCGTTAAGCAATCCTTCGCCTTTTCATTCTCTCCGAGAGAGAAGTAAGCATCAGCGAGATTCTCTAGCACA
>JAGRAT010000653.1 GCA_020434495.1 Bdellovibrionales bacterium
TGCCGTGATTCATCCCCCCCCTTCTTCTCTTCAGTCAAGGGGGCAATCTAACTCGAAACTCAACTTTCTAGTTCAAATCGCGGCAAGCTTTTTCATCCGTATTCCTCAGTAAAATAATTGACTTACATGAGCCTCGCTTCAAATGTGTGGGACAGTAGTGCGTTTGACGTCAATCCTCTGCGTAATCGTCAGCGCCCCCCAACTTCAGATACTTAGGACTTATTCAGAGGTTCCCTAATTCGTTAACTTGGTTAGCTACACTTACTGATCATATTTTGAGAACGGTAGATATCATATCTCAAATATCAACTATCGGGACCTGCCAAGATAGCTCTCCCTCACAATTTCTGCACGTTAGCGAAAATCATAAAGCCAACTTTCGCATCCAGCCATCGATGAAGTCGAGGAGAAAGTGAGAATGGGAGAGATCTCGCCGGAAAGAAATGCAGGAATACTTCTTGGACCTCAAAATACGGTTCGAGAAGATTTCGAAAAGTCTTGTACGTGTAAGCTTTACCAATAGGATTTTCGGCACCATCGAATACCCTTACCAGATCATCTATCTTCGAAAGCTTAAAAATGCCTTCTCGCCCTCTCCCTTTCATCTTTCCTCCGAGAAGAGAGATAAAAAGACCCAGTGGCCGAATAATCGCCCAATTACGAAGAAGCAGATTCCGGTAATACACCGAGATTGAAGCAGTACCACCCGGTTTGAGTATTCGAGCTATCTCGCTCACGCAGGCTTCCGTGTTTGGCGTATGGTGTATCACTCCTTGACAGTTGACATGGGAGAACGTTTCGCGTTCAAAACTTAACTGCTCTGCGTTTTCCAATTGAATAGAAATGGGAGCATTAAAAATCTGGGATCTCATTCCTGTAAGTTCAAGCGCCCGTTCGGTAAGGTCAGCAGCTGTCACGACAGCCCCACGTTTTGCCAGCTCGACCGCCCAGAAACCCGGCCCACATCCCAAATCAAGGACAACGGCTCCCTGAATCTTGGCAGGAAAGATTCGCTCATCCAGTACACCAGCGAAGCAATCTTGGACATATACTGCAGAATGCTCTTCGAAAAACTCTCGAGAGCCAGTTGAATGACGAGATTCTCCCTCAAAAAGTGGGTTTTCCTCCCAAAAGCTCTTCACATCGTTCAAAGTGGCAACATGCATAGGGTTATCTTTCTCCAAAATCATAAGACAAAAAATCGCCTATCAAGCCTTACTGAAAAAGTTCTTTTACTTTCTCAACCTGCGTCGGGAGCGTTCAGCATGCCGCCACTTTGCAGAGCATAGGAAATACCGCAGGGCCTACCTCTCCTTCATCAATCGAAAGGTGAGAGCCACACTCACAGAGCCATCCGACTGTCA
Source organism: Bdellovibrionales bacterium (assembly GCA_020434495.1). GTDB lineage: Bacteria > Bdellovibrionota_C > UBA2361 > UBA2361 > RFPC01 > RFPC01. The sequence goes on from JAGRAT010000653.1 coordinate 1,365, forward strand.
CGGCCAAGTGTCCATTGACGATGGCATAATGTGAAACATCTTTCGCAACAGCCGATCCAGCCAATACGGGGGCATGTCGCCCTATCGTAACCAAAGAAAACTAT
>JAGRAT010000654.1 GCA_020434495.1 Bdellovibrionales bacterium
TCAAGCTCTGCATGAGAGCCAAGACATTCCAATTCGCCGCATCTGTCGCATCTCCAAATCGGCAGGGGGTTTCCCCAAAAACGGTTTCGAGAAATATTCCAATCGCGAGCCTGCGCCAACCAGTTTCCAAACCGTCCGTCTTTAATGTGCTCCGGGATCCAGTGAATGGTCGCATTGTTCGCAAGCATCTCTTCTCTGAGATCTTCAACTCGAACATACCAGGCAGAGATTGCTTTATAGATCAGAGGTGTGTCTGATCGCTCGCAAAACGGGTAGCTGTGTTGAATCGTTTCCTGCTTGAAGAGTTTTCCCCTCTCTTTCAAAGAGGTAATGATCTTCTTGTCGGCTTCCTTAATGTTGAGCCCTTGGAACTCTGGAACGAGTTCGTTGAACTTCCCTTCATCATCTACTGGATCGATAAGCGGCAATCCGTTGGCCATTCCAACACGATAATCGTCTTCGCCATGGGCAGGGGACTGGTGTACGACGCCAGTCCCATCTTCGGTAGTGACATACTCATCCGCCATCACGCGGAAGGCGCCGTTTGTCGCCTCCTTCTCGAAGAAAGGGAAGACCGGTAGGTACTGCAGCCCTACCAACTCTTTCCCTTTGTGCTTGCGCAGAATTTGAGCGGAGTTTTTCTTTCCAAAAACGGTCTCTAACAGAGCCTCCGCTAGGATGAAGTGCTCGCCATCCAGGGCAACTTCCACATAGTCAATCTCTGGCCCAACGCAGAGGCCAAGATTTGAGGGAAGGGTCCAGGGAGTAGTTGTCCATGCGAGGATGGAGGTGTCGGGACGATCGATAAGTTGAAAGCGAACGGTGACAGCCGGATCCTGCACCTCTTTATAGTTTGAGCTTGCTTCGAAATTCGAAAGAGGAGTGGAGAGTCTCCAGCTGTACGGCACAACACGTGCCCCTTCATATACGCGGCCCTGATCCCAGAGTTGTTTGAAGACCCACCAGACCGAATCCATGAAGGAGAGATCCATAGTCTTGTAGTCATTTCGAAAGTCGATCCAACGGCCGAGTCTGTTGGTGGTACGTTCCCACTCTTCAACGTAGCGAAGGACTCCGGAGCGACAAGCTTCGTTAAATTTGTCGACACCAAATTCTATGATGTCGTTTCTTCCGGAGAGTTCAAGTTCCTTTTCTGTGAGCATCTCAATGGGTAGTCCGTGGGTGTCCCATCCAAACCGCCTTTCGACATGTCGTCCCCGCATGGACCAGTACCTCGGTACTATGTCTTTGATGGTACCAGCCAGGAGATGTCCGTAATGAGGAGTTCCGGTGGCGAAGGGGGGGCCGTCATAGAACATGTATGGTGGATCATTGCGGCGACGATCCACTGATTTCCGGAAGGTGTCCTCCCGTTGCCACTGTTCGAGAACCGAAATTTCAAGCTTCGGAAAATCTGCTGAGGGTTTAACGCTCTCCATTCCTGCTAAC
>JAGRAT010000655.1 GCA_020434495.1 Bdellovibrionales bacterium
ATCCGCGAGCGAAGCCCCGAACTGTTAGTCGAAATCTCCGGTAATATAACCGAGAAGCGTTTTCCCGAGCTGCGACAACTTTATCAAGAGTTTGGGAGGATTCGCGCTTCGATGGGATATCTCACATACGGAGCCAAGCGTATCGATCTCTCGATGAAGATTGCGGTGAAATAGCTGAATGGAAGAGTTTCGAATACAAAGTAAAGAATCCGCATTGAGCAATGCTTTAGAGCGAGCTGGACTGGTAGCGACCAAAGTGGCTTGGCTTACTGAATGCGGCTCTACAATGGATGTCGCAAAGGAGTATCTCAAAAATTGCGATGATGCCCCTCTGGCCGTTTTCACTGAAAGGCAGACCGCTGGGCGAGGGAGGAATGGCTCGACTTGGCTTCATGCAACGGACGGGCTGGCAGGTACTGTGGTGCTGCGGAGTTTTGCGACTCACCGTAGTTGCCTGGGGCTCTCCCTTGTGGTTGGGATAGCGCTTGCTGAACTGTTTGATGATCACGGAGTGCAGCTTTCTCTAAAGTGGCCTAACGATCTCCTTACCTTGGAAGGGGAGAAGGTTGGTGGAATCCTCATTGAGATTGTTGAAAGGGACGGAAAAATCATTCCGATGATAGGCATAGGCCTTAATCTTTTATCAGGGCCGGATGATGTCTTTGGAGCGGGAGGATTGCACTGTCCTGTTGAAATCTCCGTGTTTGCGGCATCTCTCATTGAGCGTTTGCAACAAGCTGTTTTGGAGTTTGCTGAGCGCGGATTTGCCCCGTTTAGAGATCGTTTTCTTCATCGAGCGGCTTATTGTGGAGAAGAAGTAGAGTTTTTCGCTGATGGAGCGGAGAGACGGGGGCGTATGATCGGAGTCTCTCACGAGGGAGCGCTTGAAGTTCAAGTAGATCAACGTCTCTGCTCATTTCATAGTGCTGACAGGCTTCGTGGAGTAGGAGTGCAAGCGATAGGATCGTCACAAGGAGTCAATAATGGAGAGTAATTCATGAAGCTTCTCGCCTTTGATGTTGGGAATACGAGTACCGCCGTCGGTTGTTTTGACGGAGAGGAGCTGCAGGCCGTAATTCGTTTGCAGACGAATCCCGATCGTTCAATTGATGAGTACTCTGCGATTTTACTGACGAGCCTAGAGAGACGTCTTGGACGAGAGCTCCATTTTGATGCGGCAATCATTTCAAGTGTTGTGCCTCAGGTTGTCCCTGATATTGAAAGGCTTATCGAGAGAGAGCTCGCCATTTCTCCGCTAATAGTTGGGCCTGGAATTAAAACAGGCCTTGCCATACGAACGAAGGATCCCTCTGCGGTTGGAGCCGACAGAATTGTGAATGCTGTTGCGGCAAAGGAGATCTATGGTTATCCCTCGGTGATTATCGATTTTGGAACGGCAACGAGCTTCGATGTGTTGTCAGAAAAGGGGGAGTACCTTGGAGGAATT
>JAGRAT010000656.1 GCA_020434495.1 Bdellovibrionales bacterium
CAATTCAGCCACTGGCGTATATGAACATGCACTTCGTTTGTGCTACCAAAGCCCACGAGGGAACTCGAATCCCTGACCTCTTCCTTACCAAGGAAGTGCTCTACCGACTGAGCTACGTGGGCACAAAATTTTTCCGAAATCTTTTGGTGGGCCGTCCCAAATTCGAGAAATCGGCACGTCAGAAGAATTCCAGCGGCGGGAAGATATACGAAATTCGCCGCTCGGAACAAGCAGCGAGATAATCAAAGAGAGAATAGGAGAAACTTAACCAACAACGCGGCTTAGAGTAGAGGTAAGCTCTTCCAAGCTGAAGGGCTTTTTCAGAGCATCTTTCGCTCCAAACCGCTCCATCGCGCTCAGCGTCGATTTATCAGCAACACCACTCATCGCAATAATAGGGGTCTCTGGGTAAAATTTTCTAAAATGGTGAATCGCCCCAACTCCAACCATAGCTGACCCTTCACCGGCCTCAAGCTCACTTGAGAACTCAGACGGCATAACTAGGTCACAGAGGATAACGTCCACTTTTTCATTGCCCTTCAGCTCTTCCGCTCGTTCTGGAGTCTCCGCCAAAATGGCTTCATATCCAGCCTCCTCCAGTAGATCTGCCACGGACTGGCGAAATAAATCGTTGTCATCCACAACAAGAGCACGCTTCTGTGTCATATGATTTCCCTTTGAACGACCCTACAGGCTTTTCGACCGGTCTCACGAAAATGTTGATAGCTTAACGCAAGAGCGAAGGGAACTTGCACAAAAAAGCTAACTCTTTAGGAATAAAAGATATTTATCCTCTAGCGTGCCCAGGATAACGAGGAAAAGCGATAACGTCTCGAATGTTCTGCATCCCCGTGAAGTACATGATAAGCCGCTCAAATCCGAGCCCAAAGCCGCTATGAGGCACAGATCCGTACCGTCGGAGGTCCAGGTACCACTGATATTCTTCTGGGTGAATGCCCATCTGCTCCATTCGAGCCCTCAAAAGGTCTCCACGCTCCTCTCTTTGAGAGCCACCAATCAATTCACCAAGTCGCGGAACAAGCAAATCCATAGCCGCAACAGTAGCTGGATCATCACCATTGGAGCGCATGTAAAATGCCTTGATCTCCGCAGGGTAGTTGATAACGAACACCGGCTTTTTCACGAACTCCTCAGTGAGATACCGTTCGTGCTCTGCCTGGAGATCTATTCCCCACTTCACCGGAAATTCGAATTTCTTGCTCGAACTTTCTAAGGCCTTGATCGCCTCAGCGTATTCGAGGACCTCATACTCGCTGTCGCGGACATGGGTGAGAAGCTGAACGAGATCGTAATCGACCCACTCTCGCTTTGATAAGAATTCAAGATCTTCAGAGCAACGCTCCAACGCTGCACCGGCCAGGTATTTCACAAACGCCTGTGCAAGAGCAATGTTCGAAGTGAGATCAGCAAATGCGACTTCAGGCT
>JAGRAT010000657.1 GCA_020434495.1 Bdellovibrionales bacterium
TATATTCGATATCCTGATCCACGAGAATCTCAGACACGAACTTTTGAACCTTAAAGGTAGGTAGAGAGGGCACTTCGGTCGGGAGAAAGTGGCCTGTAACTCCTTCTCCCCTGATCGCAGCCATGGGCAGAATGAAGTCGCCCACCTTTAGCGAGCGATGGAGCCCCCCGCACATTCCCAGGAGCAGAACCGCTTTAGGTTCTATCGTGGCGAGAAGTTCCACGATAAGTGCACAGGTAGGAGCTCCAATATTAAAATTTACGAGACTAACGCCATGCTTTTCTGAATGGATGGCGCTCATCGCAGATCCGCGTGTGGGTTTCGGGCAGTTCGTAATCTTACGAAACTGCCTCATATAGTGCTCAAAGTTTGTAAGAAGAATCTGTTTTTGGAATTTCTCTCGAAGGGAGCCCGTATATCGTTCGAGCATATTTTCGGCGATATGGCGCTTCTTGGCGTTCGAGAAAATCTGATTGCTATTAAATGCGGGTGTTTCCATGGCGGATCTTGGGTACAAGCGTAGCATCTTTCCCTAGTTGCCAGCTAAGGAAAAGTCTGGAGTTTTACTTGGTTAGACGGTAGCTCTCGGGTATTCTTCGGTTATGAAAAAGGGCCGAAAAAATAGTGGCTCGAAGGGCGAAGAAGCTGGGTTCGAGCAGCGTTTGAATGCTTTTTTATCGTCCCCGCTTGCAAGTAAAGCCAGCCGAGGGATGAGCGATCGGATCAGTATCGCGCTTCACCTCGAAAATGAAACTTTCTTCTTTCACAAAAAGAAGGGAATAAACACCCTGAGCCGTGTGGAAGAATCTAGGCCAGATGTGCATTTTTGGGTTCCGAAAAACACTGCGCGTCATTTGCTCGCACTTGGAGAGCTACCGGGAACCGGTATTGGAACTATAGGTGTGGCGATTTTTGAGCGGATTTTCACAGCGGACGAGTCGATAAAAATAAAATTCCGCGTGGACGCTGGATTTTTGAGTCTTTGGGGCAAGGGGTACTTTTCTGTTTTGAAGGCCGGTGGCCCTGAAGTAGCTTCATATTTGGCGCGCTTTGGATTTGATTCTCTGAGTCGGGTCAGAGAGGTTTTAAAGAGCATTCGAAGCTAAATATTCTCACTAGGTTCCAAGAAAGAGAAAAGATGCAATTCGATGAGCGACAGTTCCGGAAGTTCCTTTCAGAACAGGATATCTCTGATATTTTGGACGATCTTGCGTCCTCCATCAATGCAGACTACGGCCTGAACGATAAGGTATTGCTTGTTGGAGTGCTGAAGGGGGCAGTGGTTGTTACTGCTGACCTGGTGCGGCGTCTTCATTCTGATGTAGATGTTGATTTCGTGCGTTGCTCTGCTCACGGAAAATCAATGAGTGGGTCCGGCACTATTACCTTGTTGCGAGATATTTCCGTAGACGTTCGCAATAAGCACGTAATCATAGTCGAAGAAAT
>JAGRAT010000658.1 GCA_020434495.1 Bdellovibrionales bacterium
TTCCAATCCCAAAGCCCAGTGTTAGTAGCCTCAAGAGCTAATTGAAGTCGCTTCGTGGCTGACTCAAGTTCGAGCCTCTCCGTTTTTGAGTCGGTGATATCAGAGAGCGAACCGGCCATCCTCGTTGCAACACCCGACTTGTCCCAAATCGCCTGCCCCTTCGCTCGGAACCAATTATAGTCACCGGATGGGGACTTACACCGATATTCAACATCGTAGGGCAGCTGCTCCTCCAAGTGCTTTCTTACCGCTTCCATTGTTGGCCCGAGATCATCTGGATGGAGCAAGTTTGCCCAAGACTCAAGCCTACTAGGGAAATTATTCGGTTGATAACCGAGCAGCTCAACAAATCGATCGGAATAGAGAACATCATCTGTTTTCACGTTCCAATCCCAGAGTCCATCATCTGAACCTTCGACTGCGAGAGTGAATCGTTCTTCACTCTCGCGTAACTTCTCGAGGACGATATTTTGCTGCTCATCAATTTCTTTTAGCCGCTTCACCAATGGCTCAAATAGGAAAGGCGCACTAAGGACAAACAACAGAAATTGAAGGAATAGGACAAGATTTTGGGTGCGATGATACTTCTGAGATAGGTCGAGAGCCTCCTCTGTTAGGAGGTCAACCAGCCTATCCATTAAAGGAAGACAGCGGTGAGAAGCCCCGCGAGCTTCCAAAAATAACCGCTCCTTTTCATAACGGTCTGTTGCAGCCAACAAGTTGGAAACGCTCTCGGTTAATTTGCGGAAATGAGGGGAGATCTGTTCATATAGATCTAGGGATTCCTTGGAATGAAATGCCAAAATGCCAAGAGATGCATCCCCGAGCTTCAGAGCGCGTTGCACTCTCACGAATGATTCAAGACTTTCTTGTAACTCCGTTCTGGCCTGAGAGGATTGGATACCATTTTGAGCAACGATCTCTGTAGCAAGCACTATTATCCGCTGAGAGAGCATTCGTTGGCGACCGCTCAGATTGATAACAGTTTCAAAGGAACTCAGAGAGATACTCTCTTCTGAGTTAGAGAAAAAAATCCAAAGTAAGCAGAGACCAAATAGACATAGGGCAGAGAGGTACACTCGTCGAATCGACGCTGCCTTGATAGCAATAGCCTGAGTTCCCAGATCGGTCATAGGTGGTCACAAAATCGAATGTTATTCCCCTATGATTTTGATGCTCAGAATCTGCAGCTCTATTCACCGGATTTATAGGGGTTTTCTCAAAAATTTCAGAGTGTTAACAATCCACCATCTCCTGGGGCCGGAATCGCAGTTTGCATGCAAACTGCATCGAAGCCGTATCTTCCCTCCCGCGGGGCAGCCGGTTCGATTCCTAAGAGCATAAAGGGAGGGCGGTGGGAGAATGGATTAGTCGCAGTCTTCCCCGAAGGGACAATACTGCCTAGGGCCGGAATCGCAGTTTGCATGCAAACTGCATCGAAGCCG
>JAGRAT010000065.1 GCA_020434495.1 Bdellovibrionales bacterium
GTTCTCCTCTTGATTAGCGATTCCTCTCTTTAAAATCGTCAAACCGAGGATTTCGGCAGCAGCTTCACTCGCAATAATCGCACAATCATTCGCACCGTTCTTTCGAATCTCATCAACCGTCGCGGCAGCGTTAAAGGAGTTCTCAACAGCAACATCAAATTCTACGAGGAATTGACTGCATTCAAGAACAAGCTGTGGATGACTGTACACACGACTTACATCCGCAAGCTTTGCGGAGGGAAGCCCGAGAAGACACGGAACTATGCTGTACTTCTCTTCACCAACAATAGAAAGACGCGTCTTCTGTAAGAGATCGTACACCTCATTAATTCCGCCAGAAGTGGTATTCTCTATTGGAAGAATCCCGACATCGACCTCTCCACGCTCAACGAGGTCTACAACGAGTTTATATGAAGTGCATCCATTGTAGGTTGTAGGCAAACCGGTACGAGAGAAATGCTGCTCGGCAGCAAGGTAACAAAACGATCCCTTAGATCCTTGGAACGCTACCTTCTGAATTTCCGCCCCAACATCTTCCCCGCTGTTAAGCTTGTGTTGAAGAAATTGCTGTTGGTAACGAATAGAATCGTCAAGAATTTCATGAAAGATCCGGGTAACAAGGTGAGTATCAAGCTTATGCTCTCTTGCTTGTTGCAGACGCTTGGTAAGAAGCTTCTCCTCCCGGTGCTGATCACGGAGCGGAGTGTGGTCACTATACTTTAGTTCAGCCGCTGCCAGACTCTTCTCTCGCCGCCTAGCGAGCAAAGAGAGCAGCGTCTCGTCAATGCCATCAATTTCTTCGCGCAATGCGCTAAGCTTGTCGTCTTGTTCAGCTTTTGAATTCGTCATCTTAGTAAATCCAATATGTTGGATAACTCCAAGATGCGGAAGTTTATCACCGAAGTCAAACTTCGGACCCGTCAAGATTCGCCCTTAAACCATTGAGGTAAAAGGGACATCTCTCTAAAGTGCAAGTATGCAGAACAACCGATCAATTCAAATTGCACCCTCCGCAAAAATCATCGGTCACTATCCTATCGCCGAGTTCTTGGAACGAAAGGTCGAACTCGTTCGACAGGGCGTGACGGTCTATGACTTTGGCCCCGGTGATGACCCGATACCGCTTGCCAAAGTAATTACGGACGCACTCCGGAATGGTCTTTCGGACCAATCAGCCTATCCACTGGTCCGCGGCACCGTCGAGCTGAGGGAGAGTATTTCACAGTACTTAAAGCGAAGATTCTCGGTCTCGGTCGAACACAAGGAGATCCTTCCCGTAACTGGCTCGAAAGAGGGAATCTACCACCTCCCATCTCTGCTCATCGATCACACCTGTCCGCGGCGAAAGGTGCTTGGTCCCGCGCTCGCATATCCTCCCTACGTCAAAGGGACAATCGCTGTAAATGCCGAGTACGTGCCCTTGCAAGGTGGTCCGGAGCAGGAATACCTCATCGAACTCAGCGAGGTGCCAGCGAGCACGCTAAACAGCGCTGCCCTCGTTTATCTGAACTACCCTCACAATCCTACCGGAGCTGGGTGTTCCCTTGATTACTTGAGACGACAGGTAGAGGTTGCTCACAAATTTGGCATCCTCCTCGTATCTGATGAGTGCTACGCCGATATCTATTTCGGAGAGAAGCCGCCATCTGTCCTAGAGGTCACAAAGGATGGCGTGCTAGCCTTCCATAGCCTCTCAAAGAGAAGCGGCCTCACCGGTTTCCGAAGCGGGTTTGTAGCTGGAGATGCGCAGATAATCGACAGCTACGCGAGAGTTCGAAACTCTATCGGAACCGCACCACCAGAGCCAATCATGTTGGCATCGGTCGCGGCGTGGAACGATGATGCACACGTTCAAGAACGGAGGGAGCTTCTTGTACCCATCCGAACTCGATGTCTCGAATTCTTTGACGAACTCGGACTTGAGTATCTCAAAACTGATGCGACATTCTACCTTTGGGCGAAAGCTCCAAACGGAAGAAATGGAAGGGAATACGCTGATTCACTAAGAGAAAAGGGAATCTTTGTAAGCCCCGCCGAATTTTTTGGCGAGGGATCGGACGAATGGTTTCGAGTATCCCTCGTTTTGCCGGTAGAAGAGTGTGAAAAAGCCTTCGAACTATGGCGCTCCGTTTAAGATAGGCATCATTTAGCCTAAGCATTTTGAAGGCACACTGCCCGCGAGTAAGTGCTAAAAATCACCCCGATAAACTCCTATGGCGACTTTGCGCACATAGGTGAGGTTTCGCACACGGGAATCGCTCGGCACTCCCGATAGCTCAATTAGGCAAAAGATGAACAAGAAATTTCTAGGAGTATTGGTATGAAAGCGCACAAAAGGACAAAATGCCGAAGAGTTTATCACAGAAATATTGCCCGAGAGGTTTTAACTGCAGTGCTCCTCGTTGGTGGCGCCCTCTTCACGTGGATTCGTTTGGGGTCTCTACTACCGCTATAACAATACTCTAAGGAAAAGCTTTCCCCTGGTGGGAATCCTCCATCGATTGTTACCATGATAACGTGGCACTAGTGCTCCGACAAAAAAGTTTTTTCACCTTTCGAGGAGGAGCACTTTTTCGGCGAAGGCCGAAACCCCCCGGAGGGACAACACAGATGGCTAGTGGCAGGGCCAAAAAGGATTTGAACGAAGTGAAAAAACTTATTGGCCATGCCACTAGCTCGCACAGATTTTCAGCAAGGCAAGAAGCACTGTAATAATCAACAACAATACAACCTCTCGCATCCCAAACTTCTCTTTGTAAAAGAGCAATCCGAAAATCATAGAGAAGACCATAGTTGTAGAAAGAAGTGCCGAGACCAGAGCGAGTGGACCGGTGGATAGGGCATACATGTAAAGTCCAGTTCCGAGCGCCGTAGGGGCTGCTGCCCAGGCAATTCCCCAAAAACGACGAAGAGAGATCGATTCAAGTCCTCGCCGATGAGTCACTCCTCGTCCAAGCGCAAAAACTATCGAACAAACTCCTATCAAGAGCTCCCAACAATACCCAACGAGAAAAGGATGACTCGCTTTTGAAAGCTCTCCGACAATGGCAAATGCGATCCCAATAAGAACTCCAAAGAGCACGCCGCAGAGCACTCCCGTTATCAAACGCCCCTCACGCACAAGTTGAACGCTTCCGCTGCCTCGAGAGAAGAAATAAAGTGCGACAAGAAGCAACACGATGACCACGACCTCTTCGCGACTGAGAAACTTTCCATAGACAGCGGCATCAATGACAGCACCAACAAATGCGGCCGTTGAAAACCCAATCGCATTCCCGAGACTAATTACCAAAATTCTCATGGAAAATGCCGCAAACGTATTGGCGATTCCCGCGATTGCAGCAGCCAACAGGAGATAGGGAAGTTGCCCGGGAAGAAGCGCAAAAGCAGACCGCGGAACAAAGAAGAGAAGTGGCAAAAACGTGATTCCAAGGGATAGCCCTCGATAGGCCACAGCAGAGAGCTCATCCATTGATCGATAATGAGCGGCCATTAAGGCCCCTTGCAAAGCGAGGAAGAAGGAGGCAAGGAGCGCTAAAAAGAACGCGTTCATGAAAATTGGCTACGCCAGTTCAGGACTCTTTGTAATATCGCGAGTGCTTGCGGAGGAACTTTTCAACCTGTTCGGAAAACCACTCCGGATACTCAATCATCGGAGCGTGGCCGCAATTCTTAATCGAAATAAGTTCTGCATTCGGGATGAGCTTTTCAAACTGATGGGCCACATCCATGGTAGTTACCGTATCATCCTCACCCCAAAGGAGTAGAGTTGGCACCTGAATCTCTTTCAATCGATCCGCCAAATTATCTTTCTTTGCACTTCGCGCAGCGTGTATAAGATTGAGTGTGTTCATCCTACTGGAGAGAATATTCACGATCTCCTGTACCGCTTCATCGGTGACAAACTGCTTTTGGTAGAACACTTTTCCCATATGTTCGCGAACGAACTTCTCACCGATTCGAATGGGCAGTGTGTCAACGGAGTGCTCATACAAGCCGGAAGTGGCTGAGAGAATCAAACAGTCGACAAGCTCGGGCGAAGCGAGACAGAGCCTCATCGCCACATGACCACCGAGAGAGTTCCCACAGAGGACAACCGGGTCAATGTTCTCTTTTCGAATGTAATACTCTGTGTGCGCCGCGAGCGCCTTCACCTTCACTTCAGAGCGATGACCCGTTAAAAGTGGAAATCCGTAAACGATTGGCTGAGAGTACTTCGAGAGAAGCGGAACAGTCGTTTCCCAATTCGACATAGCACCAAGAAGTCCGTGTAAGAGGATCACCTCTGGACCACCATCACCATACTTATCGGCAACTATCGTTGGCTCTCTCCGTCTCACTAGCCATTTGGGCTCACAAGCCCCATGGCGCTCAGCGGCCGCCGCTACTGCATCAAAAATAGATTTAGACATACCTAACTTCGTATATCACACACGTCACAAAACAAATTTGCAATCCACCTGGACACAATTGATTAAACATCGAGCTCAAGACGCGGGGCGTGCTGCTGGATAAGCTCATACCGGCTTGAGCTATCCTTTCCAAGCAAGGATTCCATCACCGCATCCGATTCCTGAAGGTCATCTATTTGAATTTTCAGCAGTTTACGGGATTTTGGGCTCAACGTAGTATCCCAGAGAGTAGAGCTATTCATCTCCCCAAGCCCCTTAAATCGGGTGATGTGAGGGTTTTTTCTCTTGGTGGTCTTGAGGAGCTCCTCCTTTTCTTCATCGGTATACACCCAGTACAGCTCTTCACTCTTACCACTCCCGTATCGAATTCGATAGAGCGGCGAAAGCCCGAGAAAGAGGTGCCCCTCCTCAATCATCGGCCTCATAAAGCGATAGAAGAACGCCATCAGCAGGGCAGCAATATGCATTCCGTCAGCATCGGCATCTGTAAGAATAACAACTTTTCCATAACGAAGTTTCGAAACCTGAAATTTATCACCGACCCCACATCCTATGGCGCTAATGAGATCCTGAAACTCCTTGTTAGATATCACCTTATCAGCTGACGCTGAAATAGCATTCAACACCTTTCCTCTAAGAGGCAGAATAGCCTGCGTCTTACGATCTCTCCCCTGCTTCGCTGTCCCACCAGCAGAGTCTCCTTCAACAATGAAGAGTTCACTCTTTGCTGGACTAGTAGAGGAACAATCAGCTAACTTGCCAGGCAGATTTAACCTTCGATTCGCACCCACCTTTCGAGAAACATTTTGAGACGCCGCACGAGCCGCTGCTCGCGCTTTTGAGGCGAGAAACACCCGCTCCACAATGATGGAAGCAAGCTTCGGATTCTCGTTAAGAACATTTTCAAAGCTTCGGGTCAGAACATCTACTGCTCCCACTATTTCAGGATTGTTCAGCTTATCTTTTGTCTGTCCCTGAAACTGCAGCTGACTTATTGCTCCAGGCACATTGACCGAGAGAACGCAGACGATCCCCTCTCGCACATCCTCTGCAACCAGCTTTACGCCTCTCGGGGTTAAATTGTGAACATTAATATAGTTCCGTACTGCCTTAACGATTCCAGAGCGAAAACCATCCGTATGGCTCCCACCCCCTTTTGTATGAATCCCGTTTACGTATGAGAGAATCCGCTCATTCGTTCCCTCGGTCCAACAGAACGCCGCTTCAATCTTTACGCCATCCTCTTGCTCAAGAATAAATCGCTCATCACCAACCGGATTCTGCTTCGACTCCTCGAGTAGAGTACCGAGATAGGACTGCACTCCGTCATCAAAGTAGAACTCTTCTTTGGTCTGGTCGACTTCGTTAACAAACAAAAGGGTAAGTCCCTTATTGAGGAATGCCTTCTCCTTAAGCATCTGCTGAAGTTCATCGACAGAAAACTGAGTCACCCGAAATATCTCGGCATCCGGCTTGAATGTTATTGAGGTGCCGTGCTTTCGAATTTTGGCACCTTTCTTTACCGCGCCAGTTGGCTTTCCTCGACTAAACGTTTGAGTCCACTCATACCCATCACGCCAAACGAGGGCCGTAAAATCCTCCGAGAGGGCGTTCACCACGGAAGCTCCCACCCCGTGCAGTCCACCAGCAGAGGCGTAGTTTCGCTCGGAGAACTTCCCTCCCGCATGAAGGGTCGTAAGAATAATTTCGAGAGCAGATTTTTTAAACTTCGGATGTTTGTCGACCGGGATTCCTCGACCATTATCAGTAATGGTTATGCAATCGCCACCTTTATGGAGCGTCAGCTCAATACGATCGGCATGTCCATTCATCGCCTCATCTACTGAGTTATCAAGAATCTCTCGAACGAGGTGATGAAGACCCGATTTCTCCGTTCCCCCGATGTACATCCCCGGCCGACGCCGTACCGGGTCAAGCCCTTCCAGGACCTCAATGTCCTTGGCACCATATGAGTTCGCTGTCGCCATCTATATTCCCTCTACAAATTCAATCTCAGCTCGAGAAATAACCTTTTTCCCTCTAAGTCCACGACGCCCTTTCGGAAGGGAGCCAAAGGTAACTTCCTTAACCTTGCCTGTTGTTGGGGTTATCGCCACCTTCTTTGTCTTTCCAAGCGCAGCCACGACCTCGTCTTCATCTTTTACTCCAATGAGTATCACTCCGATTGCTGGCTGGTTCCGAACTGGAATATCCTTGTCTTTAACGACCAGACCGTATCCTTGCTGGGTAAACATCGCTATCTCCTGCGCGGTGTGCACTACCCCTCGGAGCTCATCCCCCTCTCTGAGTTTCATCACTCTCTTACCATTTTTCTTGATCCCAGTAAGCTCTTCGATGGTAAGCGCATACCCCATCCCGTGAGCACTCACGAGAACAAGGATACTCCCCTCCTCGATGAGCAGGTGTTCATCATCCATTCCAAGCTCTTTCTGCGCTGGAGGCTTCGACAACCAAGAGTAACTTTGGATAATTTTCTCTCCGTCTCGGAACTTCAAAAGCTTCTGCACAGGACTTCCATATCCGCTTGATGAAGGAAAATCGGTAGCTGAAAGTGTGTACAGATATCCAAGATTCGTAATGAATACGATGTTATCAACCGTTGAAACTCGATGCGCATGCAGGATTTCATCACCATCACGAAGCCGAGTAGTCGAAAAATCATTCGTCTGCCGAATTCGCTTCAGCCAACCATCTTCGGTCACAATAGCGAAAACATCCTCCTCGACGATGAAGTCGCTCGCGTTGAGTTCTACTTCTTGCACATCTTTCACGATCTTCGATCGTCGTTTATCGCCAAATTGCGTGGCGACTGCATCGAGATCCTTTTCGACAAGTCCAAGAATTTTGGCACGACTCTTCAAGATTGCATCAATCTGCTTTATCCGGGCGAGCTTCTCTTCCAACTCGCGACGAATATCTTCAATTGACGTTTTTGAGAGTTGATAAACTCGCATGTCCACAACAGCAAAGCTTTGAATCTCTGTCAGTTTGAATCGCTTTCGTAGCTTCTCCGCGGCATCGCTTCGTCCCGAACTCTGCCGTATAATTTTCAGCGCCTCATCAAGGGCATCGTAGATTGTTACCAATCCCTCGAGGATATGTACTCGCTCCGCTAAATTTTTGCGTTCAAAACGCAAACGCTTCTCTACGACCTCTTCTCGAAAATCAAGGAAGTATTGTAGGCAATCCTTTAGAGAAAGAAGCTCAGGCCGACTCGCCCCACCTCCCGTTGGAGTAAGTGCCGTGAAATTCACCGGAAAATTCGATTCAAGCGGCGTGTTCTTATACAAGAATGCCGCGGCGAGCTCTGCATCCGCACCAGAAGCGAGTTCACATACAACCCGTACTTCATCAGTAGACTCATCACGAACATCTACAATTTGTGGAACCTTCTTCGCGATAATGAGATCCGCAATCTTCTCAACCAATTGCGATTTGTTGAGCGCATAGGGAATTGAAGTAATGATAATCGCGTCCTTCCCCCTTCCAAGCGACTCGGTCTTCCACTCTCCGCGCATCCGAATCGAACCTCGCCCGGTTCGATAAATTTCATTGAGCTCCTGTTTCGAGTTGAGAATAAGGCATCCAGTAGGGAAGTCAGGACCCTTAATAAAGCTTGTCAGCCGAGCTGCTGTCATCTCGGGATCCGCTAGGAGCTCCTTCAATCCTCGAATAAGCTCACTCAAGTTGTGCGGCGGGATGCTCGTGGCCATCCCAACGGCTATCCCTGAAGCGCCGTTCATAAGGAGTTGGGGGATACGGCTTGGCAAAACTTCCGGCTCGAGTACGGTTGCATCGAAGTTTTCTCGAAAATCAACGGTTGCTTCGTCAATCTCTCCAAGCGCCTCTAGCGCTATTGGGCGTAGTTTTGATTCAGTATACCGGTACGCGGCAGGGCTATCCCCATCAAGCGAGCCGAAGTTCCCCTGGCCATCGATCAGTGGATAACGCAAGGAGAAGTCCTGGGCCATCCGAACAAGCGCATCATAACATGCAGTATCACCGTGTGGATGAAATCGAGCGAGGACCTCTCCGACAACTGCCGCCGACTTCCTATGAGACCCCTCGGGCCTCAACTTCAAATTATTCGCCATCGCATACAGAATTCGACGCTGAACTGGCTTTAATCCATCGCGAACATCCGGGAGCGCTCGACCGGTAACGACGCTAAGTGCGTAAGTTAAATAGCGATCGCGGGATTCCTGTGAGAGCGAGGTCTCAATCTCTGTCATTTCCAACTCCAACGGTGAGCCTGTTACCAAGGTCTACGAATAATCGTCCGGAAGACCCCTGGCGGTATACATACCAGTAGCGAGAGCCCTGAAAAAGTCGATTCAACGAAGAAGTCGATCCTGGGCAAGAGCGAATACTTGTATTGCACTCAGATTGGAACGGTTTGGGAACGCCTGTCAAAGAGGAAGATGATATAAACCTACTGAAACTCCTTGAGAGGGAGTGTTATGAGGCGCTATTTGTTGGTTGCTGCGCTATCGGAGCGCTTGGGAAGCCTGAAAACAGGGGAACAGCCAGCAAGACTACGAGGGCCAAGACCAACCCAGCTATAATGAGCTCAAGGGAACGAAACTTTCGAGGATGCATTGAATTTCCGGTTTGATTACACTCTTCATTGAAGAGCTTTCTCTTTCTCGTTAGATTCCCCCCGAGAACAGAACGATTCACCTTTAGAGAGGCTGCAGCATTGAGAGTTCCATGCATTGGATATCTCGTGGTATTGGGTACTCAGGGAACAGGAATTACTCGACGAACATGGATGACAATCGCGATACTGCAAAAGAAGTTCGGCTGATGCTCGAGAAGGCTCTCGAAGATCGCGAAGTCTTTATTCATATCAATGGAGAGGCTGAAGGAGTTTCTCTACCTGCAGCCCTAACCGGAAGCCCTAACGTCACCTTAAAGTTGAGCTACTACTATAGAGGCCCTCTCGTAATCGGTGACGACATGGTTGAAGCTGACCTTCTTTTTCCAGAAGGACCGTTCACCTGCCTGGTTCCGATTCGACATATTTGGGGCATCACTCAAGCTTCAGGCGAGAGTATGTTTTGGCCCGAACACGCGCCCCGGCAGGTTCTCGAAGAGATGATTCGGGGTGTAGCTACCGAAAAGGCTCCTTCCGAAAAAACTTCTGGCGGGAAAATCGACCCCGTTCCCAACAAAAAACCGGATCCCAATAAAAAGGATGAAAAAAAGCATCAGCCTTCCTTGCAGTCTGTTCCCAAGGAACACGCTAAAGACCGTGGTGAAGATGAAGGGGCTGAAGTTAAAAATCCGGAAGCCAAGAAACAAGATCAGAAAGCCTCGCCCAAAAAGAAGCCTCCAGTCCTAAAACGAATCAAATGAAGCGCGCCCACTACGGTGACTTATGCGCCTTCACAATACTTGGGCCTTCCCCAGCAGCAGAATCAGTATCTTCAGAACTCTCAGGACCGAGCCTTCCCGGCTGAAAACTATCGAAATACGACTGCGAAAGTGGACACCACCGTTGCTCCTGGGTAGCTATAGTTGAAAGCCTATCCTCCTCAAGATCATAGAGGAGCGAATACGCCACCGCCGGCACTTTACGAACGCTCAAACTGCTCCCTTCTGGAACAACCCCCATGCCAAGAACTTGATAAGAAGCGAACCGAAGCCTCCCTAACACGTCATAAGACATTCGGTAGAGGGGAATCTGAAGCGATTTATCAACGATGAGGATCTCGTGAGAGAGCTCCCGATAAGGGTTTTCTGATTCAAGAACAGTAACCATGACCTTTCTTGGAACAAACCTCTCATTCATCATCCATCGCACTATCCGTTCGCGATTTCCCGCTGTTTGTCCGAAGAGAAGCGGAGCAGCGCTGCGTAGTGGGGTCGGGGAAAACTTTACACATCCATCTTCGCTGACGGCACCAACAACGTTCTTATCCAAAACAAAGGGGATGAGATATTCGGCCTCCTCTGCCTCGACAACGCGCAGGCCATCCGTCTTACGTGAAATAAAGCCGAGATCATCAAGGGACACGGCCGTACTTAAAAGTCGATCTTCACGATTCTCGGGATTAATCCTGCGAACATGTTTCAGCGTGGGTGAGAAAGTCCAAATTCCATCAACAGAGCTTCCTAGTGGACGAATGGTGAGCCATTGCAGCCCTTCGGCTCGAACCCCCTGAAATAAGGTCACCCGTTCCCTAAAAACTTGATTCTTATCAAAAGACTCAAGGACCGTTGGATACACCCGGATGAACTCTCCTTGATACTCTGATCTGTCTCCACCGATGTTCCATGTACTCAGTTGAAAATTCACTCCGTAAACACCGAGAAGGCTCCAATACTTTTCAAATTGCCAAGCACTAACTTCTGATGCACCAATTCCCAATGCACCGTCCTGCTCCGGTCTCTCATCGAACCTAAAATCTTTTGGCAACTCTGGTACAACTTGGACTTGGGAGCCATTCGCAGAAAGATAAGTAGCGAAAGGCTCAGGAAGATAAACCGCTTGCGAAGAGGAATCTGAATCAGAAGAGGAAGTGAGGACCGATCCTCCCTCTACAACTGAGCCATCCTGAGCTAACGCAAAATGGCTTACCCCCAAAAAGAGAGCACAAAGAAGAACTTGGGAAGGGAGCTGAAGCCGCAAAAAAGAGCGCAGAATAAAAAAAACTCCCTGCAACATCCCAACGAGACTACGCATGCCAACAACCTTAAAATGGGTTGGCTTCGATCTGACGCATTTTCGCCATATGCTCTTCATACATAACTTTGGCGCCCTTATCTTCAAGATCCCGAGAACGCTGCATGAGCACTTCTTTGTCCTCAATAAAGAGACGAGGATCGGGATCGTAGCTCTCTGGATGCAGGCCAGTATCCATCCGTATAGCATCAACCGGACATGCCTCTACGCAGTATCCGCAATAAATGCAGAGCAAGGTGTCGATCTCATATCTTTTGGGGAATTTCTCAATCTTCTCGTCATCGTGCTCAGCTGGCTCAATATAGATACATTTCGCGGGACATGCCGTCGCACACAAAAAACATGAGGTACACTTAATCGAGCCGTCCTGGTATAGGGTCAGACGGTGACGACCTCGATATCGAGGAGCGTACTCTCGCCGTTCGTTGGGATACTGAATACTCGCGGCTCGCTTTACACCGATATCTATCCCCAATGTATGAAGCACATGCAGAACAAAGTTCCTCGCCAATCGGGTGAGGGTAACCCCAAGACCTCGAAGAATTTCAACAATGTATATGCGCTCTAAAAAGGTAAGGTCCTCTCTTCGCTTCATTCTCTAACTCGTCGTAACAATTTACCTGTTAGCAACTTACCTTCTCGTAAGCAGTACAGCCAGAGAGCGAAAACTTCCCCCCTCTCTCGCCACACCACCCCGGCCCCGGGAACATGCTGACATCACAATCGGGCCCCAATATAGAGAGTTCTTGGCATGACAACAATAAATTTGCCAATTTACGTTTGTTTTTTGAGCACTTATTCTGATATACGAGGGTTTCAAAGAAGTTGAGAACGGTAGACCGAGAGCTCCCTATCTTCGCCGGAAGAACCTCTCCGCCGGAGAAATTTTCGCCAGAACAATATTCTCCGGAGGAAAAAATAGGGTGGTCTCACCCGAGAACACCTCCTTTGAGCAGAAATCCGCCCGGATCTGGCTATATTGGTTAGGCTCGGCTAATTATTATGGTTCTTAATATTTCCCTTGGGAATTTTAGGGAGCCCGGGATAGAGTTTGAACAGAAGTAATGAAGGTCTGAACTGTAATGGCACTAAAGATAGAAGTATTTTACTCATTTCAAAGTCCGTATTCGTACTTGGCGCTAGAATCCATTTACGAGATTGAAAAAAAGTACGACGTCGAACTCCTTTGGCAACCTTTTTCCGCTAAAGCCTCTGGCCAACAAGTACAAGGCTCACCGATCAATCCTGACAAGCTGTCTTACCTCTACGAAGACACTCGCCGGTATGCTGCCGAACATAATATTCCGCTCGAATTTCCAGCAGACTGGCCGCAAGAGGAATACGATCCAGGTCGAGTAACTCGCGGTGCTGTTGTAGCAGGAGATCTCGGTTTCCTCATGGAATACAACTACAAAGTTTCTCACCGATGGTGGGGACTTGGAGCAAATCCAAACGATGACGAGTTTCTCAGCGAGCTCTGTGATGAGCTAGATGTCGATCTTGGCGAATTCCTCAGCAAGCTTTCGAACTCAGATACCCGAGAGCGGGTAAAAGGGATCTACAAGCGAGGGAAAAAGCTCGGAGTATTCGACACCCCCACTTTTGTAATTGAACAAGAGCGCATAGTGGGACTCGACAAGCTTCCTTACTTGGAAGAACGGCTTGTTCGTGGCGGCCATAGTCGATAATCAGCCGTCGATAATTCGCCGTCGATAATTAGCCGTCGATAATTCACTGAACAATAACGGCTTCGGACATCATTGTCAGATATGAAAAGAGGCAGAGATTAAAAGAATCACTCGCTCGACAGAATTACTGGGCTTTTAAAGTTACTGGTCTTTATAAACTCGGCAGTAAAGTAGCGAGGGTCCTATGGGGAGTAAAGCACAGTTCTTCGTTGACAGCCCGTGCTCGGAGGGAGAATCCGTCCCTTTAAACGAGCGCGACACGCATCACGCCCTCCATGTCCTAAGACTTCAAAATGATGCAGAGGTTCGAGTCGTTTCCATTCCACAAAGAGCCGCGTTCTCAGCGACCCTCCGTAGGGTGGGAAAAGAAGCGCGCGTGACCATAGCCGTTCGGGAAAGCATTGAGTTCACCGAACCGATAGTAAGCACGCTCCTATTCGGACTCAGCAAAGGAAAAA
>JAGRAT010000659.1 GCA_020434495.1 Bdellovibrionales bacterium
TGGACCGCTCATCCGGCTCACCATGGATTCCCTAAATTCCGTACTATAGCCCATTATCGAACTCTCCTCATTCGTTACACACACGGGTGCCCTCACCAGCGGTTCCTCTGGTGCCCCTCTAACCTTTGGGTTGATGAGTCTTACGACTCTCTATTTTTCTTAGCTTTCAGGACGACAACTTTCCTGCCACTTGGGGATGATGAGATTGGCACTCCATTTTGCGTCACGATTGATCATCAAACTTGAGAAGATGAAACAGTAACTATTAGAGACCGAGATTCAACAGAACAAAAGCGAATTCCAGCTGCTGCGGTAGTTGATTTTGTTAAAGCGGCGTTAGTCTCTGAAGAGTAATGCTTCTTGCCATAGAATCCGTCCGAAATCGCTCGGAGGTGGCCGCATAGATGCTGCTATTAGAACGAAGCGGTTTTCATCACTAATCGCGGTGCACCTCTCTTATAAACCTAATGCTCTAAGAATCTGTTTTGGATCTGATACTACCAATTGCGCACTCTGGACTGACGAGGCCCCCATTTCGCCCACCATGCGTTGAAAGATTGTTGCTTCATCACCCACTCCGCGCTCACATAGAATAATTTTTTTGTCCTTTGCTACCGCGTAGTGCCAACCCCCATTTTTGGTTTGTACCACCATCGCCCAAAACTTCCCGTATCGAACGGTATAGGTCTTTAGCTGAGCTCCATTTCCAGCTTCAAAGTATCCAGAAATTTCAGCAGCTTCCCTTTCACCATGGGTAACATGGGTAAATTTATAACTCTTAGCCAGAGTCGACAGTCGAAGGCCAAGCTTACCAGGAACATACCTAGCTACCGCGTAGTCGCGAATGGTGAGCAGAGCAGCACCTTGCGGAGAGCGCTGAATACGGCATTCGGCTAAAGCAGAAAATGAACTTAAAAGAACTATCAAACAGAGAAACAACAAACGGCACATACTACCTCCTGAACCTTGCTGAGATTATGGTCAAAGGGAGGACAACCGAAGGGTGTTAGAAGCACACTTCTCGATTACGAAAAATACTGATTTGTGGAAGTCATTATAAGAACGGGAGGTTATCCCACTTCGGACATTACTCATTCGAGAGAAACTCCATGAAAATGGCCAGTTTGGGCAGTTTCGAGAAGCAATGAATTAATCTCTGGGAGATTCGAATCGGCCAAGTGATATATAAAAGGCTACTAATGAGCCTCAGCACAAAAGCCAACTAAAGAGGGCAGTTCAAAATGCAAATAGGTAATGGCTTATTGTCATAATACTCTTAGAACAAACCGAAGATTAAGCAACCGGCAAGATATGAGAAGTAATTGTCAAAAGAATCCACTCCTCGCTCAGATTGAAGCTCCACCTAACTCTGAAACTCCCAATCAATTATCGCCTGATATCTCGGGCTTATTCTATAAGCGTGGCTTCATCTC